>JAUVHF010000018.1 GCA_030593425.1 Anaerolineales bacterium | reverse complement strand
CAATATCCCCATCCAATTCGAGGTGAGGATGAAGAAGAAGAAGGTGGCCACCAAGGGGAAGAAGGCCCGTGTCTTCTCCCCAGCCACGTTCTCCAGGAAGCCATAGAAGAACTCGATTATGGCTTCCACGCCGTTCTGGAGACCAGAGGGTACCATCTCCATCTTGCGGGTGGCCATGGCGGAGCCACCAAGGAGCACCACCATGGTGAGCCAGGTGGCGGGGAGGGTATTGGGCACCTCATGGCCGAAGATGGGGACCGCAAAGGGGAGAGGGATCTTCTCGGCGGCCAGACTGATCTGCGGCTCTTGCTTGCCCAGAACGCCCTGCACCAGAAAACCGCTCCCACACAACCCCAGCATGAGGAACACCACGCAGATGCACCCCAGCATGCCCTTCTTCGACCTCGGTATGGGGAGGGAGTTCACGCTCCTTTCTCCTTCCTCAGCCGCTGCTCCACCTTCCGGGTGACCCAGCGATAGACGATGATGGGGCCGGCAAGGATCCCCACCGCGGTGAGGACGACGGTGATCCAGGGGAAGGAGTTAAGAAGGCCGTCCAACCACCAACCCACGCCCAGGCCCAAAAGGACCGGGAGGGCGATAACAAGCGCTGCCTGGATCGACAACCCTAGAATCCAAAGGTGCTTGGTGACCTCCTTGATCTGCTCTATGACGCTCAGCCTATCTCTTCCTTGGCCCACTCAACGAACTCTCTTCCACTTCTGCTGACACCGCAGGAGTATACCATAAAGGGCTCTCCCTGTCAATGTATAGACATTACAGCGGGGAGAGCACGGCTATCGATAGCACCGAACGGGTAGCCAGCTCTATGAAGGGCTGGGGGTGGAGGCCCATGACCAGCGTCATGGCCATGGTGATGGTCACGGCCAGCACCAGAGAGCGGGGTATCTGGAGACTGGTCTCATCCTTCGCCGGAAGGAAGCACATCAGGCGCACCACATTGAAATAGTAGTAGAGGGAGATGATGCTGTTCAGCACCCCAACCACGGCCAGGAAGTAGAATACCTTCTGGCCCATTTGGATCGCGGCCCCGAAGACGAAAAATTTGCCCAGGAACCCTGCCGTGGGGGGTATCCCAGCCAGGGACATGAAGAAGACCACCAGGGCCGCGGCGAGAAGCGGCGCCCGGCGGATGAGCCCCGCATAGTCGGCGATCTCGTCTGAGCCGGTGAGATGGGAGAAGGCCACCACGGCCACGAAGGCCCCCAGGTTGGTGAAAAGATAGGCCAGGATGAAGAGGAGCACCCCCGTTATCCCGTACGTCTCTGGTCCCGCAGCCACGACGCCCAAGAGTATGTACCCCACTTGAGCGATGGAGGAGTAAGCCAGCATCCTTTTGATATTCGTCTGTTGGATGGCCACGAGGTTACCGAAGGTCATGCTCACCAGAGATATCCCAGAGAGGATGGGTACCCAATCGATCTGATAGGCGGGAAGGGCGGTCAAGAAGACACGAATCAGGACAGCGAAGCCGGCGGCCTTGGGGCCCACGGAGAGGAAAGCGGCTATGGGGGTGGGGGCTCCCTCGTAGGCGTCGGGGGTCCATTGGTGGAAGGGTACGAGGGATATCTTGAAGCCGAAGCCGGCCAGCATGAAGATGAGAGCGGGCAAGATCAGCCAAGGCGTAGAGGCCGCAGGGGAAGCGGGAAAGAGGAGAGCGTCTCTGATCTCCACCAGGTTGGTGGAGCCGGTTATCCCATAGAGGAGGGAGATGCCGTAGAGCATCACCGCTGAGGTGACGGCGCCGTAGAGGAAGTATTTGATGCCCCCCTCGCTAGACTTGGGGTCCCCCCTGAGATACCCCACCAGAACATAGCAGGTGAGGCTCACGAACTCGAAAGAGAGGTAGATCATGACTAGATCGCTCGCTCCGGCCAGAAGCGTTATGGCCAGGGTGGCCAGGAGGAGCAGGCCGTAGAACTCGCCCCTATAGGGGGTCCTTTCTTTCATGAAGGCGATGGAGGAGAGGATCACCAGCCCGGTGGCAAGGCAGGCGATGATCTTGAAATAGAAGGCAAAGGAATCCACGACGAGCATCCCTGAGAAGAGCGACCCTTGAGTGCCAAAGAGGAGAGCCGTGACCACGATGGCCAAGATCACACCTCCTATAGCCACGTAGGCCAAGGCGTCTTTGAGCCTCTTGAAAGCCAGATCAAGCCCCAAGACTAGGAGGGCGAAGATGGTTAGCGTGATCTCCGGCGATAGAAGAACCAAGTCTTCGAGCAAGGGGAAAACCTCCTATAATCCGCTCAGCAACTTCACCACCGTCCCGTTGATGAGGTTAAGGATGGGGGTGGGATAGAGGCCGAAGAGGACCATGAAGAAGAGAAGCGGGGCCATGGTGATCACCTCCCACCTCTGCATATCGGGGAGGTCGGCCCACTTCTGGTTCAAGGGGCCCAGGAAGATGAGCTGAATCACCTTCCAGAGGAACATGGCGGCAGTGACCACTACCCCCGAGATGGCGATAGCGGCGACGGGGGGGATGATGCTCAAGGCTCCCTGGAAGACGAGGAACTCGCTGATGAAGCCCGCCAGCCCGGGCAGGCCCAAGGAGGCTAGGCAGGTCGCGGTCATGATGCCGTAATACAGGGGCATCGTCACGCCCAGCCCACCGAAGCCCTTGAGGTCTCGGATATGAGTCCGCTCATAGATGACTCCCACTAGGAGGAAGAGTCCCCCGGTGATGATGCCATGGTTGAACATCTGCATCACCGCCCCGTTGAGGGCCATGGCTTGGCTATCGAAGAACTTCTCCGAGGTGCCGATGGCGGAAGCCGCAGCGACCAACCCCAGCATCACATACCCCATGTGGTTCACCGAGGAGTAGGCGATCAGTTTCTTCAGGTCCCACTGGGCCATGGAGACCAGAGCCCCGTAGACTATGCTCAGGAGGGCCAGGATGGCGATGATGGGAGCGTAGTGATGGAAAGCCTGGGGGAAGATGGGGAGCAGGATGCGGAGGAAGCCGTACGCCCCTAACTTCAGGAGGACACCGGCCAGGATCACACTCCCCGCCGTGGGAGCCTCTACGTGGGCGTCGGGGAGCCAGGTATGGAAGGGCCACAGAGGCACCTTGATGGCGAAGGCGGCGAAGAGCCCCCAGAAGGCCAGGCTCTGGAGGGTGAAATTATCGGCGAAGGGGCGGAGTCGGGCCATCTCTAGGATACCGAAGGTCCCCTCAGCGAAGTACATGCCCAAGATGGCCAGAAGCATCAGCACACTACCAGTCAAGGTATAGAGGAAGAACTTGATGGCCGCATACTGGCGGCGGGGCCCGCCCCACACGCCGATGAGGAAATACATGGGCACCAGCCCTATCTCCCAGAAGACGTAGAAGAGGAAGAAATCTAAGGAGACGAAGACCCCCACCATCCCCATCTCCAGGAGAAAGAAGAAGGCGAAGTACTCCTTCACCCGTTCCTTTATGGTATAAGAGGAGTAGAAGAGGCAGATGACGGTGAGGAGGGAGGTGAGGAAGACCAGGGGCAGACTTATCCCATCTACCCCCACGCGGTAGTGGACGTTGATGGTAGGGATCCAGGCATACTCCTCCAGGAACTGCATCGTCCCTGCTGTATAATCATAGTTGAGCCAGAGGATAGCCGCCAAGACGAGAGGGATGAGACTAAGGGCCACGGCCAGACGCTTCATCTCCCTCTCATATTTCCTGGGGATCAAAAGGCAGGCTACTGCCCCCAAGAGGGGGATGAAGGTGATTAGGGTCAAATAGGGAAATTCCATCTCGATACCCTCCAAGAGACCTATATTATTGATACATGAAGACTCCGACTAACATCAGAACGCTCAACAGAAGCAGAAGTAGGTAGTTTTGCACCCTGCCGGTTTGAATTAGGCGCAGTTCTCCACCCAAAATATCGGCCACCTTTCCTATCCCGTTCACCGTGCCATCGACCACGTAGGTATCGAAGCGCTCATTGAGGGTGGAGAAAGCCACTGTAGCCTTCCCCGCCAGGTTGACCAGGCCATCGACCACGTAAGTATCGAAGCGCTCATTGAGGGTGGAGAAAGCCACTGTAGCCTTCCCCGCCAGGTTCACTAAGCCGTCGATCACCCCCGCATCGAAGGCGAAGAGAAGATCGGCCAAAAAGATTGTCCCCCGCACCACGGTGGCGTTGTAGATCTCGTCTATCCAGTATTTGTTCTTCAGGGTGACCCATAGGGGGCCTAACCGCTCCAGGGGATCGGTTTGGCCTGCTACTAGAGGGCTGCGTCCATAGAGAAGCCAACCCAAAGCCAGTCCCGCCAGGGCTACGGAGATAGAGATGCCCATCACTTGGGGGTTGAAGGGGGTCGCTTCGAACGCCTCCCCTATGAAATGGTGGAAGGGGTTATTCCCCAAGAGTGGCCCCAAGAGGGGCATGTCGGCGGGGACACCCAATAGGCCCAGAAGCGTAGCCCCCAGGGCCAGAACGACCAGGGGCCCGGTCATCAGCGGGGGGCTCTCGTGGGCGTGGATCTCGGTATTGCGGGGCCGGCCGAAGAAGACGAGGAAAACCTGTCGAGCCATGTAGAAGGCGGTGAGGAAGGCAGCAGCGGTCCCCACCAGCCAGATGACCTGATTATGGTCGAAGGCGTGGCTCAGGATCTCATCTTTGCTCCAGAAGCCAGCGAAAGGCGGTATGCCGGAGAGGGCTAACATCCCAGCCAAAAAGGTCCAGAAGGTGAGGGGCATGCTCTTCCTCAGGCCACCCATCTCCATCATATCGTTGGTTCCCACGCCGTGGATGACGGAGCCGGAACCCAAAAAGAGGAGGGCCTTGAAGAAGGCGTGGGTTATGAGGTGGAAGACGCCGGCTACGAGGCCGCCCACCCCCAAGGCGGTCATCATGTATCCCAGTTGGCTGATGGTAGAGTAGGCGAGGACCCGCTTTATATCGTTCTGGGCCAGGGCGATGGTGGAAGCGAAGAAGGCGGTGAAAGCCCCGATGATAGCCACGGGGACCAGGGCCGGGTGGCCTTGGACGGCGGTGAAGATGGGGAAGGTGCGGGCTACGAGATATACCCCTGCAGCCACCATGGTGGCGGCGTGGATGAGGGCCGAGACGGGGGTGGGACCCTCCATGGCGTCAGGCAGCCAGACATGGAGGGGGAACTGGGCTGATTTTCCCACCGCCCCGGCGAAGATGAGGAGCCCCGCGGCGAGGACGATGTTGGGATGGAGATGGTTCACCCCCTCGAAGATGGTCTCGAAGGTTAGAGAGCCGGTCTGGAAGTAAAGGAGGAGCATCCCCAGGAGCAAAAGGACATCCCCTACTTTAGTGGTGATGAAGGCCTTCTTGGCCGCGTTGGCCGCCGCCGGCCTCTCGAACCAGAAGCCGATCAATAGATAGGAGCAGAGCCCCATGATCTCCCAGGATATGAAGGCTAACATCAAGTTATCGGCGAGGACCAACCCCAGCATCCCGGTGGTGAAAAGGGATATGTAGGCGAAGAAGCGGGAATAGAGTCGGTCGCCATGCATATACCCCTGAGAGTAGATGAAGATCATGAGGCAGACGGTGGTGACCATAGCCAGCATAGCCGCCGTCAAGGGGTCGACCATGAAGCCTATCTCGAGGCTCGTCTTCCCTGTGGGGAACCAGGAGAAGGCGCTCCGGTAGGGCTCTTCGGCCAGCCCCTCTATCCCCAGGGCGGTGAAGAAGACCGCCATAGCCAAAAGGAAGGAGAGGAAGATGGCCCCTACAGCCAGGCGGGCGCTGAGGGTTTTATGCCTATTGGTGAAGAACACTATGAGCGTGAAAGAGAGGAGAGGGAAAACGGGTATCAACCAACTATATTGCAGCATCTTTTCACCATTTCATAAGGTCAATCTCTTCGATATCGATGGTTTGACGGTGGCGGTAGATGGCGATGATCAAAGCCAGCCCGATGGCCGCCTCCGCCGCGGCCACGGTGATGACGAATATGGCGAAGACCTGCCCGATGAACTGCTGGGGGGTGATATACCGCCAGAAGGCGACCAGGTTTATGTTCACCGCGTTAAGCATCAGTTCTATCCCCATGAGGATGGCGATGGCGTTCCGCCTGGCCAAGGCTCCGTAGAGCCCTAAAGAGAAGAGGACAGCGGCCACGGCCAAGTACCAACTAAGGGGGATCATGCCTCCTCCTGTTCTCTGGCGATGATTATGGCCCCCACCAGGGCCATGAGAAGGAGAAGAGATGCTACCTCAAAGGGGAGGACGTAGGTAGTCAGCAAGGCCCTCCCCAGATCCGCAATTGGTTGCCCCCCGATTTCCGCGGATGTGACCTGCCACTCCACGGCTCCCACTAGGAAGATGAGGATCGCGGCCAGAAGCGCCGAGGCCACAAGCACCACCCACCACTGTTCGTTGGTGGCGCGCTCTTGCTTCATAAAACGTTCGGTGAGCATGATGGCGAAGATGATGAGGACGGCGATGGCCCCTACATAGATGAGGACCTGGACGGCGGCCAGGAAAGTAGCCTCCAGGAGCACGTAAAGGGCAGCCACTCCTAAGAAGGCGACAATGAGGGCCAGGGCGTTACGCAATATATTCCTACCCACCACTACCCCCCAGGCAGCCAGGATGGTTACCGCCGAGACTATGAGGAAAGCGATCTGCATGAGGGTCATTCCTCTTGCTCCACGGGAGGGGTGCCAAGGGGCGCATACTTCTGGCCCCAGGCCAAAAGTCTATCTAGGTCGTATATGAGTTCGCCTTTCTGGCGGCCATAGGTGCTCAACTCATATTCCGGGGTATGATAGAGGGCCCCAAAGGGACAAGACTCCACGCAAAGCCCACAGAAGAGGCAAGCGGAGAGGTCCCAGCTGTAACTCTGGGGGACGTACTGGCCATCCCTCTTCTCCTCCGCCCGCACCACCTCGATCACTCCCACGGGGCAGAAGCGAGCGCAGATGCCGCAGCCGGTACACTTGGGTATGTCTGTCTCGGGGTTGGTGAGTTGCATCAACGCTCCTCGGAAGCGGGGGAACATCTCCAGCCGCTCCTCGGGGTATTGGACGGTGAAGATGCCCCTTTCGGTAGGACGTAGCCTCCTGGCTCGACCCTGCGGCGCGTACCGGTGGGGGAAGCGCTTCAGATCGCTCACGTAGGTCTCCACAAAGTGTCGGAGCGTTACGGACAAGCCCTTGAGTATCCCCAGCCCTAGCATCTAGGCAGCAACCTCTACCTGTCTTCTTCGCCGCATGGCGAAGGCATAGATTATGACCACGGCGGCCACGATGAGGCCGTTAGCCACCAAGGAGGCGAGAACCAAAGGGAAGAGCCCCTTCCCCTGGGTTAGAGTTGCCACCAGGCCCATGACCAGGAGGTTTACCAAGGCCAAAGGCACGAGAAACTTCCAGGCCAGCCCCATCAGTTGGTCGATGCGCAAGCGAGGCAGGGTGCCCCGCAACCACATGAGGACGAAGTAGATAGCGTAGGCCTTGAGGAAGAACCAGACGTAGGGAGGGAGTGAAGGCCCTTGCCAGCCGCCCAAGAAGAGGGTGGCCGCGATGGCCGCGACGATGAAAGCGTTTATATATTCGGCCAGGAGGAACATGGCGTATTTCATGCCGCTGTACTCGGTGTGGTAGCCGGCGATGATCTCCGACTCCGCCTCGGGGAGGTCGAAGGGAGCCCGGTTCACCTCGGCTATAGCGCTGATGAAGTAGATGAGGAAGCCCAGGGGTTGCAGGAGGATGAAGGGCACCCGGCTTTGCCCCTCCACTATGGAGACCAGGGACAGGGAACCGGTGAGCATGATGACTCCCAGGGCTGAGAGCACCATGGGGACCTCGTAACTTATCATCTGGGCCACCACCCGCATCCCACCCAGAAGCGAGTACTTGTTGCGCGACCCCCACCCGGCCAAGAGGATGGCTATGGTGGTCAGGGAGGAGATAGCCACGATGTAGAGGAAGCCGATATTGAGATCGGCGGCCACCATTCCCCGGCCAAAGGGGAGGACGGCTAGGATCAAGAAGGTAGGGACGACGACCATGACGGGAGCCAGGTTGAAGATCACCCGGTCGGCGTTGGCGGGGGTGATATCCTCCTTGGTGAACATCTTTATCGCATCGGCTACGAACTGCAATATCCCTAGGGGCCCCACCCGGTTCGGCCCGTACCGATCCTGAAACCGGCCGATCACCTTCCGCTCCAGCCAGTTGATGAACATGATAGTAATGAGAGCGAAGACTATGAGACAGGCGATGGTGAGGAGCATCATGATCAGATCCGCCGCCCAGAGGGGCAGAAAACGGGCCAGAAAGCCGTGGATCCAATAACTGAGGTTGACGAAGAGATCGTTAAGAAAGGGCATTATCTATCAACCTCGCCCAGTACTATATCTATGCTCCCCAGGATGGCCACCACATCAGCCACCTTATGTCCTTTGCACAGTTCCGGTAGGACGGTGAGGTTGATGAAGGTGGGGGAGCGGATCTTGTAGCGATAGGGGTTGGTGCTCCCATCGCTTACCAGATAGAACCCCAACTCCCCCTTGGGGGATTCGATGCGGTGATAGACATCCCCCTCAGGGGGCTTGAAGACCCGAGGCAACTTGACCGAGACCTCGCCTTCGGGGATCTGCTCTATGGCCTGCTCCAAGATCCTCACGCTTTGCCGCATCTCCTCTATACGCACAAGATACCGGTCATAGACATCGTAGTTTGTCCCCAAAGGCACATCGAAGTCGAACCTGTCGTAGATGGAGTACGAGTCCACTTTGCGGATATCGTAGTCCACACCGGAAGCGCGAAGGAGAGGACCGGTGCAACTGTAACCCACAGCTACATCCGGCGGCAGGATACCCACCCCCTGGCAACGGATGCGCATGATCTCGTTGTCGGTGAGGAGCCTCTCGAACTCATCGATGAAGGCGGGGAGGGCGGCCACGACGCTCTTCAACTCGGGCATGAAGCCGGGGGGTAGATCGTACCTCACCCCTCCGAAGCGCATATAGTTACACATCATCCGCGACCCAGAGGCCATCTCGAAGAGGTCCAGGATACGTTCCCGCTCCTCAAGAGCATAGAGCATGGGGGTGAAGAAACAGCCCAGGTCGTTGAGGAGGGCTCCGATAGCCACAGCGTGGTTCACAATGCGAGTGAGTTCCACCATGATGATACGGATATATTCCGCCCGCTCGGGCACCTCGATCTGGGCCAACTTCTCCACGGCCATCACGTAGGCCAGGTTGTTGGACATGGAGCAGATGTAATCCAGGCGGTCGGTGTAGGGGATATTTTGAAGGTAAGTATTCCTTTCTCCTATCTTCTCCTGGCAGCGATGGAGGTAGCCCATCACCGGCTCCAGATCCACGATGGTCTCCCCATCTAGAGTGATGATCATGCGGAAGACCCCGTGAGTGCTGGGGTGCTGGGGCCCCATATTGAGGGTTATGGTTTCGGTCCTTAGTCTGGTCTCTACCGTTTGCATTTGGCTAGGAAGACTCCTCTTGGCCGATGGTCTGGTACCCCTCGATAGGGAAATCCTTGCGTAAGGGGTGACCTTCATACCCTTCCCAGAGAAGGATCCGCTTCAGATCGGGGTGCCCAGCGAAGCGGATCCCCATCAGGTCATAGACCTCCCTCTCCTGGAAGTTGGCCCCCGGCCAGAGGGAGACTAGGGATGGGACCTCCGGCTCCTCTTTCGAGGCCGACACTTTAAGGATTAGAGGCCCCGGCCCTTCCTTCATGGAGTAGAGATGGTAGATCACCTCGAAGCGGTCGGGGTAATCGACCCCAGTCACGGCCGACAGATAATCGTATCCTTGCTTCTCTTTGAGGTGGCGAGCCACCTCAAAGAGGTCATCGGCCTTAACTGATATCGCCGGGTCCTTTCCCTCTAGATACTCAAGAGAAGTCTCTGGGAACTCTTCGACTAACCGTTCGTAGACCTCTCTACTCATGCCCTTCTCCTGGGAGCACCAGCCCCCTGGGCCCGAGGATGGGAACCGGCATTTCCCTCTCTACCTCTTTTCGGTACCAAGGGGAGGTAAGGATCGTCTGCCCTTCTATCATTTGGTGCAATTTAATGAACCCTTCTAGGAGGGCTTCGGGGCGGGGAGGACAGCCGGGCACATAGACATCCACCGGCAGATAGGTGTCGATGCCGTTGACCACGTTGTAGGTATCCTTGAAGGGGCCGCCGGAGATGGCACAGGCTCCCATAGCCAGGACATACTTGGGCTCCGGCATCTGGTCGTAGAGCCGCACCACCTGGGGGGCCATCTTCTTGGTCACCGTCCCGGACACGATCAGCAGGTCGGCTTGGCGGGGCGTGGGGCGCATCATCTCCATCCCGAAGCGGGCGAAATCGAATCGGGACGCGGCGGCACAGATCATCTCGAAGGCACAGCAGGCTAGTCCGAAACCCATAGGCCAGACCGAGGAGCGGCGCCCCCAGTTATATATCTTGTCGATGGTGGTGATGATGATGTTGCGCCTGATCTGTTCGGCTATATGCTCTTCTTCGGTCATCTTAGAACCATTCCAGGACGCCCTTTCGCCAGGCGTAAAGGAGTCCCCCTACTAGGATCCCCAAAAAGATGAACATCTCCACCAAGGCGAAGAGCCCCAACTGGTTATAGGCCACCGCCCAGGGGTACAAGAAGACGGTCTCGATATCGAAGATGACGAATACCAGGGCGTAGATGTAGTATTGAACTCGAAATCGAACCCACGTCTCGCCTATGGTCTCCAGACCGCACTCATAGGTGGACTTTTTGGTGGGGCCGGGCTTCTTGGGGCGAATGAGGAAGGCCATGAACATGGCCGCGAGGGGGAAGAGGATTGCAGCGATGAGCAACAAGCCAAGGAAAGCGTAGTCTGATAGCAACAATTCCTCCTGTTTCCCTTGCTAGCCTAGGGGCTGTCGGGAAACCTTGAGAATTATATCACAAACTCTTGGCAAGATCAACCCTTTTTCGTGGAAGGGGTCTTGAACGCTGTCTTCTCTAGGGAAAAACAGCAACCAGTATAAGGGACGAGAAGTCGAATGTCAAATTCTTGTAACCTCCTGCTGGTGGTACCCAGTGGGTGCTTCGATCTTAAGGTGAAGGTAGGAGTCCGATCTGGTATAATGGGAAAGGAGGCTTTCTAGAAGATGAACTTTCTCAAGATAGAGGATCGGAGACCATGGAACGCTTTCCTCCTCCAGAAGGGGGGCCATCTTCTCCAATCCTATGAGTGGGGAGAGTTCAAGAGTCGCTTCGGCTGGCGGGCTAGCCGCGTGGCTTTGGAGGAAGGAGGGCAGATCATCGCCGGAGCCCAGGTCCTGGTCCGGAATCTGCCCCTGGGGAGCCTGGCTTATCTCCCCCGGGGCCCGGTGGTCGATCCTCAAGAGGGGGAAACCTTAGGGAAACTATGGGCTCAACTTCACATTCTGGCTCGCCAAGAGGGTTCAGTTTTCTTACGTCTGGAACCGGATTGGGAGGGTGGTGAGGGAGGGCGTCTACTGGAAAGGGAGGGGTTCCATCGAGCCCCGGAGAGCATTCAGCCTCAGAGCACCTTGGCTGTGGACATAAGGGGGGGTCTGGAATCGATCCTGAGTCAGATGAAGCCCAAGACCCGATATAATATCCGCCTAGCGGAGCGAAAAGGGGTGGAGGTGAGGGAAGGGAGGGAAGAGGATCTGGGCGCTTTCTGCGAGTTGCTCCGTATCACGGGGCGTCGAGATCGCTTCTTTGTACACAGTGGCCACTATTACCTTGAGGCTTGGCGGGCCTTCGCCCCCCAGGGGAGGGGGAGGCTCTTTTTGGCCTTCTATGGCGACCAGATGTTGGCAGGGCTGATGGCTTTCGCCTTTGGGCACCGAGCCTACTATCTCTACGGCGCCTCGTCCGATGAGCATCGCAGCCTGATGCCCAACTACCTTTTGCAGTGGGAGGCGATCCGGTGGGCCAAGGAGAGAGGGTGTCTAGTGTATGATCTTTGGGGCATCCCCGATGAGGTGGGGAGGGATGGGGAGCCCCCTGACTTTGTGAAGAGGAAGGGAGGGTTATGGGGGGTCTATCGCTTTAAGCGTGGTTTCGGAGGAAGGGCGGTGCGCACTGTCGGAGCCTTCGACTACGTTTATTCCCGTCCCCTTTACCGGCTCCTGATGCGGGTGGAAAGAGTGCGCTCCACTATCTCAAGGTTATAAGCGGAAACGCTGGGTACGGTGCCCCGCTCAGTGGTTGTTATTTGGTGTAAGAGGTGATTGCCCAGGCTATCTTTGCGACCTTCATCGATGCCGGTCTTGACAAATAGTAGACCTGTGGTATTATTTTCTCGAGGTTTGTAACTCTTTCGTCCCCCAGAAGGTCCTTCTGTCCTGACCGCTGAGGTCGGAACCACGGCCTTGGCGGTTGCTCTTGGGGGAAGTAGGTGGCTACTCCGGATGGGGCGAGGCCAAGGGGGTTGAAGGAGGGCCAAGCCAGGGACTTAGCAAGGAAAGGAGGTGCGGTCCTTGAGCGAGGAGCGGCAGACGGGCACGGTGAAGTGGTTCAGCCCGGCCAAGGGGTACGGCTTCATCACTCCAGATGCCGAGGGGAGCGAAGATATCTTCGTCCATTACTCGGCTCTCGAGGGTTCAGGCTTCAGGAGCCTGGAGGAGAACCAGAAGGTGGAGTTCGAGATCGAAGAGACCCCCAAGGGCCCCCAGGCGATCAACGTAGTGAAACTCTTATAGCCTGTCAGGAGCCTCCTTATGGAGGTTCTTTCCTTTCGGGTTCTCTCACCTTCTATGATATAATTAAAATCGATCCTTGTTGTTAGGGGGTGAGCCCTGGAACCCGGAGGGTTAGCACGGGAGGTGATGGAAGCCATCTCCGACAAGAAGGGCTGGGATATCGTGATGCTCGATATCCGGCCTGTGTCGCTGTTGGCCGACTACTTCGTCATCGCTACTGGGGCCAACGAGCGGCAGGTGAAAGCCATCTTGGAGGAGGTTTTGACTAAGACGGGGGAGGCGGAGGGGAAGCCGTTGCATTTGGAGGGCACCCCGGAGTCGGGCTGGGTACTCCTCGACTACGGGAGCGTCATCGTGCATCTCTTCACCCCCCCGCAGCGAGAATATTACCATCTAGAGGGGCTCTGGAGCGACGCCCCCTTGGTGGTGAGGATACAGTAGTAGAACCGCGAGGGGCGCGAAACAAACTCTAGCGTCGGCCTCGAGGCCGACGCTGCTTTTCAGGCCCTAGGTGCTCGCCTTCGGGGCAGTGGGCCTTGCCAAGTGCTGCCCAAGGCGGCATTTGGCTTTAGCCCGAGGCGCAAACGCCTTGTTATCCGAAGTTGCCCGAAGCTCGCTCCCTTTCCCTGCCCCCTTTCCGTCCCAGTAGTTTCCACCCCGAGGGCAGAAACATTGTGGCGAGGATCAGTTTCAGGAAATCACCGGGGATGAAAGGCAGCAAGCCCAATGCCAGCACTCTCTCGCCCCCTACGAAACGAGCCAACCAGGGCAGCCCAAAAGCGTAGATGGCAGCGTTGCCGAGAAGCATTGCCAAGAGGGTGGTTCTAACTCGCCGATCCCACCCCCTCTCAGCCAGCAGCCCCGTGAGGAAAGCGGCAGCGATAAAGCCCACAAGATAGCCCCCCGTGGGCCCCACTAGGCGGGCAGGTCCAGCCATTCCCCCCGCAAAGACAGGTAATCCAGAGATTCCTTCCGCCAGATACGCAAGCAGGCACAGGCTCCCTCGCCGGCTGCCAAGCAACGCCCCGGTCAGGAGTACGGCCAGAGTCTGCCCAGTGATAGGAACGGGGCTGAATGGTAGAGGGATGGCAACCTGAGCGGAAAGGGCTATGAATAGACTGCCGCCAGCAATCCAGGCGATATCATAAAGCAAGGCATGCCGCTTCACGGAAGGACGCAAAATGTCGGCATAGGTCATTCAACATCACTTCCTATTCAATAATGTACTCAAAACCCGAAAATTGTTGACCAAAGGGGAACTCTTCTTGGAAGCCAAAGCCCGGAGGATGTGGCGGAACCACAGTTCCATTGCCGCTCGCCGCTAAAACATCACCTCTTCCGCCGTGCTCTTGTAGGTGCAGAAGTCCCCCCGGGGGAACCAGTAGGCTATCTCCTGGGCGGCCTCCTCCGGATCGCCTGCGGCGTGGATGAGGTTGCGTACTGCTCTCTTCAGTTCGTTGGCTATCACTGGGGAGGTGGTGGAGAAATCGCCTCGGATGGTCCCCGGGTCGGCGTCCGCGGGCAGGGTGAAGCCGCAGAGTTTCCTCACCACGCTGATGGCGTGGGCCCCCTCTATGACGCAGGCCACGATAGGCCCAGAGGTGAGATAATCCACGTTCCAGCCCTTGATCATCTCCCCGATCTCCATGGGGTCGTCGGTGCCTATCTCCTGAATAGGGTCCTTGCCATGTTCTCGGTAACTCTGAAGCGTCTTCTCCCCCATCCCCCTTATCCATTCCGGGGTGTTGGGGTAATGGTTCTCGGCGAACTCCCGAGATATCTTTACCATCTTGAGGGCCACGATCTTGAGCCCCACATCCTCGAACCTGGTGAGGATCTTTCCCACCAGCCCTCTTTTGACCGCGTCGGGCTTCAGAAGGACCAAGGTTCTCTCATGGAAAGTGGACATGTCCTCGCTCTCTCCTTAACTTTTCAGTCTTTCCCGCAGCCAGCGATACTTCTCCAAAGCCTCCTCGAGGCGGCCACTTTTCATGTAGGCGTCTCCCAGGAGTTGTTGGGTGGGGAAGTGATGTGGGGCTTCTTGGGTTGCGGCCTCCAGATCGTCGATCACCTCCTCGATGAGCGCAGCCTCAGAGTGAATGATGATTCGGTAGTGAGTCAAGGCTTCGTCAGGCTCCCCCTGGGCCAGATAGGCCCGAGCCAGCCCCAGCCGAGCCTCGTGATCACCTGGCTCGGCGGCCAGGCGATCCAGGTACCCCTCTATGGTAGGCGGGCCCTCCTCTACTACCTCTTCGGCGAGAGGTGGGGCCTCCTCTATGATCTCAGTAGGAGCCTCCTCTACCATCTCTTCCGCGATAGGTGGGGCCTCTTCGATGGTCACCTCCTCTTCTATCGGCTGGGCGGGAAGCGCCTCTGCTAACTGCACCTCTTCTTCGGCGAGGGGAGGCACTTCCTCCTCGACCAACTCCTCCGGGAGTTCTTTCAACTCTCGCAGCCAGTCAGGCATCTCCTCCGCTGGTGTGGGCGGCGCTACCGCCTCTTCTACTTCCTCAACGTGCGGCGGGGCTAGCCTCTCCAACCAATCGGGTACCTCCTCGGGTGCTGGAGCCTCCTCCGGGAGTTCTTTCAACTCTCGCAACCAGTCAGGCACTTCCTCCGGGGGAGGGGCAGCCTCGGGGACCTCTTCCGCCGGGAGTTTCTCCTCGACCTCGGGCGGCAACTCCTCAGCCTCTACCTTCTCGGCTGCTACCTCGTGCAACCTCCGCAGCCACTCGGGCATCTCCTCCTCTGCCATTTCCTTCACCACTTCTTCAGGCTCAGGCGGAGGAGCGATCTCCGCCGGCGAGGGTGCCTCTTCCACCTCTGGCACCGGTGGTGGGGTGGGTATCTCTTCCAGGTGATGGAGGAGGGCTTTCTCTGGCGGTAGAGGTGAGGCTTCGCCGAAGAGTTCCTGAGCCACTCCGTTCTCAGGGTCTAAGGCTTGGGCCCGGACGAGAAGGGTCTCGCCTTCCTCCTCCTGGCCGCTTTCCTTCCAGATGACCCCCAGGATAAGGTTAGCCTTTAGGCAGTTAGGGAGGAATTCTAGGATCTCCTGACAACTCTCGGCGGCCTCCCGGCGACGGCCCTCCCGCCACAACGCTTCGGCTAGAGCCACTTTCAGATCGACGCGGTCGGGGTCCTCTTTGAGAAGAGGTCTCAACTCGGCGATGGCGCGGTCGTAGAGGCCTTCTCTCAAGTAGAGGCGAGCGAGGGCTGCCGGGGTGAGTTTAACCCTGGGTGGCTCCACGCCCTCCCGTTCGCCGCAGAGCCTTTTCAGTTCCTGACGTATCTCCGTATTTCCAGGGGC
>JAUVHF010000152.1 GCA_030593425.1 Anaerolineales bacterium | reverse complement strand
AACGTGGTGACCCAGTAAAGGAAAGGCGACTTGAAAATCGTGTCCACTGATGCGGCTCCTCCTGCCGTGGGGCCTTACTCCCAGGCGGTGATAGCGGGCGACTTGATCTTTACCGCCGGCCAACTGGGCATCGACCCTCAGACTGGCAAACTAGCCGAAGGGATCGAAGCCCAGACCCGCCAGGCCTTGACCAATTTGGGCGCTATTCTAGGGGCAGCGGAAAGTTCCTTGGACCGGGTGGTGAAGGCCACCGTCTTTTTGGCCCACATGGAGGATTTCCCGGCTATGAACACCGTCTACGCAGAGTTCTTCCCTCTCCAGCCACCGGCCCGCTCCACGGTGGAGGTAGCCCAACTCCCTCGGGAAGCCTTAGTGGAGATAGAGGTTATAGCCTTAAAGAGGTGATTTTTGCTTTTCGGGCAGAAATCCGCTATAATAGTAATTAGCCTCTAAACACCGATCTCTTACTCTTCTCAACGCAGATTAGGAGGATCCGATCTCCTCAAGCAGAAGCATGGCCAACAAGTTCGACAGATTCACCAAGAGAGCCCGGCATGTCTTAGCCCTGGCCCAAGAGGAAGCTCAGAGACTCAACCATAACTACATCGGGACAGAGCATCTGCTCTTGGGTCTGGTCCGCGAGGAAAGCGGTGTTGCGGCTCGGGTTCTCAAGGACCTGGGGGTAGAACCAAAGGCCCTGAGAAAAGGCGTAGAAGAGATGATCGGTCGCGGCGAGCGGAAGGTCTTGGGTAAGATCAGCCTCACTCCCCGCACCAAGCGAGTCATAGAATTGGCCGTGGATGAGGCCAGACGCTTGGGACACCATTACATCGGCACCGAACACCTCCTCTTAGGTCTGGCCCGCGAGGGCGAAGGGATCGCGGTGGACGTCCTCAAGAGCCTGGGGGTGAACCTTGACCGTCTCCGCACGGAGACGGCACGGATCATGATGGAGAGCCCCGCCCGGCTCCAGGGGAAGAAGGGAGAGACACAGACCCCCCTCATCGATCAATTGGGGATCGATCTCACCGCCTGGGCCGAAGAGGGGAAGTTAGACCCGGTCATCGGCCGTCAGAAGGAGATCGAGCGGGTGATCCAGATCCTATCCCGGCGCACCAAGAACAACCCAGCCCTCATCGGCGAGCCGGGGGTGGGGAAGACAGCCATCGTGGAGGGGCTAGCCCAACTGATCGCCTCCGGCCAAGCCCCAAGGGAACTCCTCAACCGGAGTCTAGTGATGCTCGATGTCGGCTCTCTAGTGGCGGGGACCATATACCGAGGGCAATTCGAGGAGCGGCTCAAACGGGTCATCGGAGAGATAAAGGACTCCAATAGCATCCTCTTCATCGACGAGTTGCATATGATAGTGGGGGCCGGAGCGGCGGGCTCCTCCGTCGATGCGGCCAATATCCTCAAGCCGGCTTTGGCCAGAGGGGAATTGCAGTGCATTGGGGCCACTACCCTGGACGAATATCGGAAACGTGTGGAAGGAGATGCATCGTTAGAGCGGCGCTTCCAGCCCATACTCGTCGAAGAGCCGACTATCGATGAGACCATAGAGATCCTAAGAGGGATAAAGGAACGGTACGAAGAGCATCACAATCTCGAGATCACCGATGAGGCTTTGAAGCAAGCGGCCCACCTCTCAGCCCGATACGTTCCCGATCGCCACCTACCCGATAAGGCTATCGACCTCATCGACGAGGCCTCCTCTCGGGTGAGGATGTATAGGATGCCTCCCCTTCCCCAACTACAAGGAGCCCTCAATGAATTGCAAGAGATCCGCCAGAAGAAGGAGGAGGCTTTCCGCGCCCAGCGGTATGAGGAAGCCGCCAACCTTCGCGACCAAGAGATGGAACTGAGCGAGGAGTTAAGGCAACTTCGCCTGGGCTCGGAAGAGGTCGAACTCCCCAAAGTCACCGCTGAGGACATCGCCGAGGTACTCTCTATGTGGACGGGGGTGCCCGTCACCCGCATCGCTGGCGAGGAATCAGAGCGGTTATTGCATATGGAGAAGGCTCTCCACCAACGGATCGTGGGGCAGGATGAAGCGATAGAGACCCTCTCCAAAGCGGTGCGGCGCGCGAGAGCGGGACTTAAGGATCCCAAGCGGCCCATCGGAAACTTCATCTTCTTGGGCCCCACGGGCGTAGGCAAGACGGAGACGGCGAAGGCCTTGGCCGAGTTCATGTTCGGTAGCGAGGAAGCGCTCATCAAACTCGATATGTCGGAATTTATGGAGCGCCATAACGTGGCTCGCCTGGTGGGAGCCCCGCCGGGCTACGTCGGATACGAGGAAGGAGGACAGCTAACGGAGGCGATACGGCGTCGCCCCTATTCGGTGATCCTCCTAGACGAGGTAGAGAAGGCGCACCCCGAAGCGTTCAATATGCTCCTCCAGATCATGGAAGATGGAAGTCTAGCCGATGCCAAGGGCCGGCGTGTGGACTTCCGCAACACCATCGTCCTCATGACTTCCAATGTGGGAGCCGAACTTCTCACCCGTGAGATGTCCCTAGGGTTCGCCGTCCATCGAGACGAGGCGAAAACCGCCGAAGAAGAGTATCAGAAGATGAAGGAGAAGGTCCTCGACCAACTGAAGAAGACCTTCCGACCCGAGTTCCTTAACCGCGTCGATGCCACCGTCGTCTTTCACGCCCTCACTAAAGAGCAGATCAAACAGATCGTGGAGTTGATGCTCAGCCAGTTGCAGGAACGGCTGCGTCATCAAGAGATCAAACTAGAGGCCACAGAAGAGGCCAAGGAACTTCTAGCCAAAGAAGGGTATGACCCCCACTTTGGAGCCCGTCCTCTCCGTCGAGTCATCCAACAAAGGGTGGAAGATCCCTTATCCGAAGGGGTGCTAGCCGGCGAATTCCAGCCCGGTGACACCGCTGTCGTTGACGTGGTGGATGAGCAGATACGACTGCGGGCCCTGGAGTTGGTAGAAGGAGAGACCCCTTCCTAAAGCGTATGTGGAGATAAGAAGAGGAGGCGACTATCTTAGGGTAGTCGCCTTTGACATTTGAGGAGCATTATGTTATCATACTAATGATCATCTCTACCTGTGTGGTAGATAGATAATCTGAGTGCTTTTATCCCTAGGTACCCACGAGAGCGACGAGGTAGCGAGGACTCATTTTCGATAGCCTGATGGATATGGAGGCTTCTTCATAGGGGTTGAAGGGGCGTTGGAGAGGAGCCTCCTAGCATAGTAGTAACTCTGTCTCGAGTGTACTTAGGGTACACTCTTTTTATTGAAGAGGTGAATCATCTGGAGAAGATTCTACTCCATTGGAGAGCAAAGGAGCTAAACGGAAGCGTTACCGGCTCAAAGAGAAGGGGCTCTACGCGGGTGTGGAGGAATTTGTATAGCTGGGGAGGATGGAGATGAAGGCGGTGGTGATGGCTGGAGGGCAGGGAACTAGGCTGCGCCCTCTGGCCCTGGGGCGGCCCAGGCCTGTGGTGAACAAGTCGCTAGCCAAGCCGAAGGGCTGGCGGATAGATACGCCCGCATCGTGGAGGGGTTGTAAGGCTAGATGCATCCTTTCTTCTTCGAGATAGGGAGTCTCACCATATCTGCCTATACCGCTCTGGTCGATTTGGGGATCATTTTGGGTCTCCTGGTCACCTCTCTTCTGGCCAGATGGAGGAAGGCTGACCTCTGGAGCACGGTGGACGCTGCCCTCGTGGTTCTAGTCTGTGGGGTGATTGGGGGTCGCCTGGCCTACGTGGCTCTCCACTGGCCCTATTTCAGTTCCCACTTGAGGGAGGCTTTCTACCTTTGGCGAGGGGGGCTGGCCTTCCAAGGGGCTTTTCTGGGCGGGCTGGTAGGCCTCTTGGGGTATTCTTGCTGGTATAGATGGTCGTTCTGGCGGCTAGCAGACCTTCTGGTGCCGGGGTTGGCCATGGGCCAGGCTATCGGTTGGGTGGGGTGTCTCTTGAGCGGTTGTGCCTACGGCCTGCCCGCTCGTGGGGCCTGGGCTTATGAACTACCTGATCTCTACGGCATAACCGTTTTCCGCTTCCCTACTCAGGCGGTGATGAGCGGGCTGAGCCTTCTCATATTTATACTCCTCATGCTCTTGCTTTGGCGTATCTCTCGACCCTTCCCCGGTCTCATAGCCCTTCTCTACCTTCTCCTATACTCTTTGGGAGGGTTCGTCCTGGAGTTCACCCGGGGAGATGAGACCCTCTATCTGGGGCCCTTGCGCTGGAGCCAGATAGTGGAGGCCGGAGAGTTCCTAGGAGCCCTTCTCCTCTTGCGGTACCTTTGGAGGAGGCATCAAG
>JAUVHF010000160.1 GCA_030593425.1 Anaerolineales bacterium | reverse complement strand
GGGAGTCAGAGCCCCAGTAACCCTCCGGGCGCTGCCTCCGGAGGATCTTTCGCACCGGCTCAGACTGGGCGATGGCCTGGCTGACGGCCACGACCTCCGGATCACTCTCGGACTTATCCAGGAGCCAGCGGAGGGTGAAATAGCGGACGAAGGGGTTAGACTTCTCCAGGAGCCAGTCGGTGGGGTCGGCGTGGAAAAGGTTTTTCCAGTTCGGTATCATCTCTTTCTCCTTTCTGGCGGGCGGGGGACATCCTCGCCTACGCTGTGCAGAAAATGCAAGGCCGAGTTTGGCCCCAGATGCTTGAACCGCTTGACCAGATCTTTCACTAGCGGCTCCCAGCCTATCTGGTCGATGGTCCGAATGTAGTTAGTCAAAGAACCGTGCTCTTCTATGAGGGCTAGGGTACTGTTGGCGTTTTCGATGGTGGCCTCGATCTTGCGCCGGTCGCGGATGATGCTGGCATCGCCCATGAGGCGTTCCACATCGAGAGGGGTGTAATCGGCCACTTTGGCGACATCGAAGTCATCAAAGGCCTGCTTGATTGCAGGCCACTTCTTCTCCACCATCCGTCAGTCCAACCCAGCGCGGAAGATGTTCAGCGTTAGGGCCTCGAAATATTCATTGTCGCTGGTGGGGCGACCTTTTGCTACCCAACGTTTGGCCATTTCGGGTCTCCTTGGCGCGGTCGGCTGCAGCCAGAAGTTAGGCCCGCTGCAAGACGACACATGACAGTGCCCTATTTCAAATCCACCTTCTAACCATCTGTTTATATTCTAGATATTCCTTACCGAATGTTGTCTCCAATGCTACTTCCTCAGACGGGATGTAGAGCCCATTGAAAATTAGGAACAATGCTATTGGGAATGCAAACGTAATCAATGATCCAAGCAGTATTGCAATACCAAGGGATAAGATCACTCCACTTAGGTATATTGGATTGCGGCTGATACGAAAAGGGCCGCTTGTCACCAATTCATTGGGTATCCCGTGGAAATCAATAGTTGTGTTCTTGTTCCTGAGCAGCCTTACAGACCAAATATTTAGAGCTACTCCAGGCACAACGAATACTAATCCCAAATATGTATACGGCGAGTAGATTATCCTTCTGATGGGTAAAATAAGATGCAATGCTATAGCCAACGCTATAAATGTATTGAGATATGTTGGTGGTAGGAGTCTGCCTTTCATTTGCTCACCCAGGATCGATAGTAGAGTGATATCCCATGTCATTAGTAGGGCAGGTTTCAATACGTGCCCTGCTTGCTTACTCTTAAAGGGCTCAGGAGCCCGCTGCGGTCCGGGCCAGGGCCTGTCCCCCGGCCTGGCGAGTACCGGGGCAGGCTGGCATCGTTAGGCCAGGGCTTTGCGCTTCTTCTGGCTAGCGAACAGCTTCTGGAGGAATTGGCCGGTGTAGGAGTGGGGCATCTGGGCCACCTCCTCTGGCGTTCCCTCGGCGATGACCTCGCCTCCGGCGTCACCCCCCTCCGGCCCCAGGTCTATAATCCAGTCGGCGGACTTTATCACCTCCAGGTTGTGCTCGATGATGATCACCGTGTTGCCGGCATCGACGAGCCGGCCCAAGACACCCAAGAGTTTCTTGATGTCGTCGAAGTGGAGCCCCGTGGTGGGCTCGTCTAGGATGTAGAGGGTGCGACCGGTAGCCCGCTTGGAGAGTTCTCGGGAGAGTTTTATGCGCTGGGCCTCGCCGCCAGAGAGGGTGGTGGAGGACTGACCCAGCCGGATGTAGCCCAACCCTACATCGTAGAGGGTCTGGAGTTTCCGCTTGATCTTAGGGATGTTCTCGAAGAACTCAACGTTCTCCTCCACCGTCATCTCCAGGACGTCGGCGATGTTCTTTCCCTTGTATCGGATCTGGAGGGTCTCCCGGTTGAACCGCCTCCCTTTGCAGACCTCGCAGGGGACATAGATATCGGGGAGGAAATGCATCTCTATCTTGATAATCCCGTCGCCTTGGCAGGCCTCGCAACGGCCTCCTCTAACATTGAAGGAGAAACGGCCCGGCTTGTATCCCCGTATCCTCGCCTCTGGCAGGGTGGCGAAGAGCTCGCGGATGTAGGTGAAGACGTTGGTATAGGTGCCGGGGTTAGAGCGGGGCGTCCGGCCGATGGGGGATTGATCTATATGTATCACCTTGTCCAGGTGCTCAACTCCTAAAATATCCTTATGTCGGCCTGACCTGTCTTTGGCTCGATGGAGTGTCTGGGCCAGTCGCTTGTAGAGGATTTCGATGAGGAGGGTGCTCTTCCCCGAGCCGGAGACGCCGGTGATGCAGATGAACTCGCCCAAGGGGAAAGGGACGTCGATCTCTTTGAGGTTGTGTTCCGCCGCGCCTTTGACCTCCAGATAGGCCCCATTCCCGCCTCGGCGCCTCTCCGGGATGGGGATGCTCTTCTTTCCGGAGAGGTATTCTCCGGTGATGGAGTCTGGGCAGGCGATGATCTTCTCTATAGGCCCCGCGGCCACTACCCGGCCGCCGCTCTCCCCGGCTCCAGGCCCCAGGTCTATGATCCAGTCAGCGGAGCGCATCGTCTCCTCGTCGTGCTCTACCACCAACAGCGTGTTTCCCAGGTCACGCATATCCTTGAGGGTGCGGATGAGCCGTTTGTTGTCTCGCTGGTGGAGGCCGATGGAGGGCTCGTCCAGTATGTAGAGCACGCCCACCAATTGGGAGCCGATCTGGGTGGCTAGTCTTATCCTTTGGGCCTCGCCGCCCGCGAGCGTGGTGGCTGAGCGGTCCAGGGTCAAATAGTCGAGGCCCACGTTCACCATGAAGCGCAACCGATCCCGGATCTCCTTGAGGATTCGGCGGGCGATGGCCAACTCCCGCTTGGAGAGCCTCTTAGGGAGTCCCTGGAAGAACTCTAGGGCCTCGCTTACGGACATGGCGGTGATATGGGTGATCGACTTGTCGGTCACGGTGACGGCCAGGCTTTCCGGCCTCAGCCGTTTCCCCTTGCAGGCGGGGCAGGGATGGGTAGCCATGTACCTTCCTATCTCGCCTCGGATGTAATCAGAACTCGACTCCCGGTACCGCCGCTCCAGGTTGCGGATAACCCCCTCGTAGGTGGTATCGTACTCGCGGATGCGGCCGTATTGGCTTCTGTATCTCAGTCTGATTATCTCCGTACCGGTCCCATATAGGAGGAGGTCTATATGCTCGGGTTTCAGTTCCCGCACGGGGACGTTCACCGGGAAGCCATGATGATCGGCCACGGCCTTCACCAACTGGTAGTAGTAAGTCTCGCTGGTCGAGGCCCGGCTCCAGGGCCGGATGGCCCCCTCGGCCAAGGTCAGGCTCTTGTTGGGGATGACCAGGCCGGGGTCTATCTCCATCTTGGTGCCGATCCCCTGACAGACGGGGCAGGCCCCGTAAGGGGTGTTGAAGGAGAAGGTGCGGGGCTCTATCTCGCCGATGCTGATGCTGCAATGGACGCAGGCGAACTGCTCGGAGAAGAGGAGGTCTTTCTCCGCGGTCGCGTCGTTGATGATGATCACGCCGTCGCCCAGGTTGAGGGCCGTCTCCACCGAGTCGGTGAGCCGGGAGCGGAAGGCCTTGATCTCTGCCTTGCTGTGTTTGGCCTGGTCGGGGATGATGAGCCTATCCACTACCGCCTCTATGGTGTGTTGCTTGTACCGGTCGAGTTCGATATGCTCGTCCACGTCCCGCACTTCGCCGTTCACCCGGACGCGGACGAAGCCCGCCTTGCGTACATCCTCGAAGACCCGCTGGTGGTGGCCCTTGCGGTCTTTGATGAGGGGCGCCAGTACCATTATCTTGGTTTCGGGCTCGAGTTCCATCACCGAATCTACGATCTGCTCCGCCGACTGCTGAGCGATGACCCGGCCGCAGTTGGGACAGTGGGGGATGCCGATGCGGGCGTAGAGAAGCCGAAGATAGTCGTATATCTCGGTGACCGTTCCCACGGTGCTCCTGGGGTTATGAGAAGGCCCTTTCTGGTCGATAGAGATGGCGGGGGAGAGCCCCTCTATCTGGTCCACGTCTGGCTTTTGCATCTGGCCCAGGAACTGGCGGGCGTAGGCGGAGAGGGACTCCACATAACGCCGTTGCCCCTCGGCGTAGATAGTGTCGAAGGCCAGAGAGGACTTGCCGGAGCCAGAGAGGCCGGTGATGAC
>JAUVHF010000129.1 GCA_030593425.1 Anaerolineales bacterium | reverse complement strand
CGATGATCGGCGTCTCCAGCACGGAAGCCGGGGCTGCGGTCAAGCCTGCGGCTTCAAACTTGTCTACCTCCCTCCCCGACACCATTCCACAGTAATCGACCTTCTCTAAGAGCCCTTCAGGGGGGATGTTGACCACGAATTCCCCTGTCTCGCGGATGAGGGAGTAGGAATGACGCTGGGGACGGACGCCGATGCCCAACTGAGGAGGTTTGGAAGATAGGGTCCCCGTCCAGGCGATGGTAATGATGTTCGCCCCTTCTCCGTGGCCGCAGGTGACCAGAACGACAGGGACAGGATAGGGGGGTATGAAGGGTCTTTTCACCACCTTAGCCATTTTGACCTCCCGTCTTGAATAGGGCCTTTATCCTCCAGCGGCAAGGTACATAAAAGCCAGGGTATCGCCCTCCTCGAGGGGGTTATCGAGGCGGTCGCGGGTTACCCATTCCTTCTCATTGAGGAGGATCTGAATCATCAGATCCAGTTCCCCCTTCTCATCGTAGAGGGCTTGCTTAGCCTTGGGGCCAAACCGTTCGACCAGATCTTCGATCAGATCGTTGACCGTCTCTCCCTCAAAATCTATAGCCACTTCTTTCGCCCCTACCGCCTGGGAGAGCATCGGTAGAGCCAGGATCTTCAAGGTCACCTTCATATCCGAATCCCCTATCGATAAGCCTACCTCTTCTTAGCCCCCACCCTTCGGCTTCCGGGGAGGGTCTCCTTCACCTTCTCTCCAAAGCAGTAGGGCCGGCATTGGGGACAGAGGTTTAGATATCCGTTGGCTCTCTCCCCCAACTTCTCCCTGAGGTGCTCCAAGGTGTGCAGGGGCAAGAAGTAGTTGCCGCAGGTTTGACAGAAGAGGCCATGCTCCGTAACCCCCTTCTCCATAGCCAGGAGGCGAGCCCCCTCTACGAAGTCGCGGTATCTCACCCCGGCGGGGCAGATCTGGGTACAGATGTCGCAGGTCAGGCAGAACCAGATGCCTGCCTCTTCTAGGACGTCGAGGTCCAAGAGCACCTTCTCCACAACCCCGCGAGGGGAGACCGGGTAGGAGAAATCCTCGAAGATCTCAGCCATGGGACAGGCGGCCACGCACTTCCCACATTCCACGCAGAGGGAAAGAGCGGTCTCCTCTACCACCGCCTCCATCGCCTCTTCCATAGATCAGAGCTCCAATCCGCCCGGCAACGCCTTCAACTGCTCCAAGGTAAAAACAGGGCCATCACGGCAGATATACCTGCTCCCGATATTGCAGCGACCGCACTTGCCCACCCCGCATTTCATCTTCATCTCCAAAGTGGTGACCATATGGTCCGGTGGAAACCCCATCTCCTCCAAGGCTTCCATGACCAACTTGATCATGATGGGTGGGCCGCAGGTGAAGGCCACCTTCTCCTGAGGCGAAGGGGCGATCTCCCGCAGGAAAGAGGGCACGAAGCCCACCGGCCCTCTCCATCTCTCGTCGCCCCGATCAACGGTGAGGTAGACGGTTACACCTTCCTGCTCATCCCATAACTTGAGTTCGTCCTTGAAGGCCAGGTCCTGGGGGCTGCGAGCACCATAGATCAGTTCCACCTCCCCGTAGTGGTCTCGGTTATCGAGTACGTAGTTGATCAAAGAGCGCAAGGGGGCTAAGCCGATCCCTCCACCGATGAAGAGTAGATTCCGTCCTTCGAGTTCCGAAAGGGGAAAGGGGTTGCCGTAGGGCCCTCTGACCCCGATCTTGCTCCCCACATCGAGTTCGTGGAGAGCGTTGGTCACCTGGCCCACAGCCCGGACACAGAACTCCAAGAAGCCCTTTCGCGTCGGTGTAGAGGCAATGGAGATAGG
Organism: Anaerolineales bacterium; assembly: GCA_030593425.1. GTDB lineage: Bacteria > Chloroflexota > Anaerolineae > UBA7937 > UBA7937 > UBA7937. The sequence continues at coordinate 3,253 of JAUVHF010000129.1, read as the reverse complement.
GCATTCCCCTACCCCAAAGATCGAAAGTTCAGCGAACTGCCCAGGCCGGTAAGTGAACGACTGAGCAAGCGTTGGGTCGTCGAGGGTCACACGGAGCATCGTTGTGTCGGGGGTTTGGGCCTCTATCTCGATTATCGTCGCTAGGTGGGGGAGGTAGATATTGCTACTCATTTGGCACCCCTGGCGATGACTTCGTTGATGATCGTCCTGATGTCGATGCCCATAGGGCAGTACTGGGAGCACCTTCCACAGCCTACACAACCCAGAACCCCGTATTGTTCTGGGAAATAACTGAACTTGTCAAAATACCGCTGGCGTACCCTCTCCTTTCCCGTCGGTCGCGGGTTCACCCCGCCAGCCATCCGGGTGAAGTCGGCGAACATACAAGAATCCCAACAGCGAAACCTCTTCCCGCTTAGAGTGGAACCCACATCGGTCAAATCGAAGCAGTGACAGGTGGGGCAGAGATAGGTGCAGACCCCACAGCCCAAGCATCGGCGGCTGAGTTCTCGCCAGTAACCATCCTCCCAGAGAGAGCCTATCTTCTCCCCGACCTCCTCCAGGCTCTTCCCCTTCTCCCCCTTCAGTTTCTCACCTTCAGCGCTGGGGAAGAAGAGTTCCTGGGAGAGGCCCACTAACTCCTCCCCCTTCTCTGTCGTCACCTCGACTAAGTATCTATCGCCTAGATCGGTGAGCAAGACATCGACGCCCTCCGGCGAGAGGGGATCTATCCCCAAAGAGGTGCAGAAGCAGGTTCTTTGGGGAGGGCTGGGGCAGGCCAGTCCTATCAAGATCGTTCCTCTCCGCTTCTCCTGATAGTAGGTATCCTCTAGATCGCTGTTGAAGACCTCATCCAAGAGAAGCAGGCTGCGAGCATCGCAGGGGCGGATGCCGAAGAGCACCCGCTCCCTCTCCAAACCTCCCCTCGGCTCAAGGATAATTGAGCCTTCCTCCCTTCGGAAGGCGAAGAGGCACTCCGTCTGAGGTAGGAAGAGGTTCTTAGGTGGGACCACGGAGTTAGCGTAATCAAAAACCAACTGGTCACTGGAGTTGACCCGCTCGAATTGAACGACACCATCCAGTACAGGGCCGAAGAGATCGTACCCTTGCGCTACCCTATCCAGCCACTGGGTTAGATGGGCTTTTTTGATCATCTTTCGCTCCTATCTTGCCTAGATGAAAGAGCTGGCTCCTCGGCTGCAAAGGTTACCAAGGGAGGGAGATCCTCGACTCGCATCCCGGCCCGATAATCGAAGAGTTGCTCCACCTCCTTCTCCACCTTCTTATAGAGTCGGCGTAAGGGGATGCCCACGGGGCAGACCCTCTCACACTCGCCACAATCGATGCATCTTCCAACCATATGCCAGGCCCTGATGAGGTGGTATGTCTGGTTGTCGAGCGGGGTGGTGGTCTTCTCCAGCCAACGGGGGGCTTTGCTTTCGAAGATGCACTCCTGACAATAACAAGCGTAGCAGATATCTCGGCAGGCATAACAGCGGATGCACCGCTCGAACTGGGCCCTCCAGAAAGCCCTCCTCTCCTCCACGGGAAGCCTCTCCAGTTCCTCTACCATAGCGAACTCCGATTCGCTCCCGTAAACGAGGGGACTCATCTCGCCCAAGACGAAATCATATTCGAAAGAGATGGGATGCCTACAGGAGAAGCACTTTTCGCGTAACAGTCGCTCCTTCTCCACGCTGTGTACCTTCTCCCCCACGGTCACCAGAAAGGTATCGCCTTTCCCCTCTACCGCCTCCACACCCTCGAAAGCATCCTCAAGTTTGGCCAGATCGACCTGCCCCTGGCATGGTATCCCGACGACGACCACCCTCTCCCGCTGGATCTGGTTCCCTTTCACGAGTTCCACGATGGCCCGGGCATCGCACCCCTTGACCACCAAGCCAACCTTTCCTGCCCCGTTCTTCATCTGATGAAGATACCTGGCTAGGTTGTAGGGACAGAGAGGACTCCAAACCAACGCTTGGACTTGCTCCCCTCTCTCGATGAAGCAGGGGGTGGTGTGGAGTGGCTCGAACCCCTCCGCATAGCCGATGAAATACTCGATGGCTCCCTCTTCTAACAGTTTCCGCACTATTTCCCGCAGTTCCTGCTCCATTATCCCTCCGGTGGCGGCTCTCTCCGCCCGTCTAAAGCCTTGATCTCTCCCGTGATCTCGGTGATAGTCTGGGCGAATTTAGCGCCCTCTGAGGCCGATATCCATCGTAATTGGAACCTCTCCGGCTCAATACCCACATGTTCCAAAAGTTCCTTGAGTAAAAGGGCCCTCCGCCGGGTGTAGTAGTTCCCTTCCGAATAGTGGCAATCTCCGGGGTGACAGCCGAGGACCACCACGCCGTCGAGCCCCCGAGACAAAGCGGCGATGACGAACTCCGGCCTCACCCGGGCGGAACACATCACCCGCACCACTCGACAATGGGGAGGCATCTCTAGACGAGAGACCCCCGCTAGATCCGCTCCGGCGTAAGAGCACCAGTTACAGGCGAAGACGAGGATGGTGGGGTCGTCATCAGAGGCCACTCAATACTCCCTCCGCCAGGGCTTCGATCATGGTCAATAACTGTTGATCGCTGAAACCCCTCTGCTGCATTGCCCCGTTAGGACAGGCGGCCACGCAGCAACCACAACCCTTACACTGAGCGACGCTTACCCCTGCTACCTGGGCCCCTCTTTCGGAATCCTTGAGTTCGACAGCCCCGAAGGGACAGACCAAGAGACAGTTCCCACAGCCGTTGCATAAACGCTCCTGGGAGAAAGCGGTGATCGCTTCCACCCTCACCACCCCCTCCCGCATGGGGATAGCCGCCTTAGCCGAGGCAGCATAGGCTTGAGAGACGCTCTCCCTGATATCAGAGGGGTGTCTGGCCGAACCACAAAGGTAGACTCCATCGGTAGCGAACTCTACGGGCCTTAACTTAAGGTGAGCCTCCAAGAAGAACCCCTCGCTCCCCAAGGGGACTTTCAGCATCTTAGATAGCCTCTCGTTGTCGGCTTGAGGGACAAGCGGCGTAGTGAGGACGACCAGTTGGGCCGGTAGAGTGACCTCCCTGCCTATCAAAGCGTGATAGACCTTGACCCCCTCGACTCGGCCGTCTCCGAGAACTTGAGGAGGGTTTTCGAGATCGTACCGAATGAACCTGACCCCCAGTTCCATAGCCCCTCTATAGTATCTCTCCGCCTCCACCCCGGAGGCCATCACATCCTGATGTAGGATATATATCTTGGCTTGAGGGTT
>JAUVHF010000074.1 GCA_030593425.1 Anaerolineales bacterium | reverse complement strand
GTCGGTCGGCCCCACCACCCAACCGATCCGCAGCCCCGGTAGGCCGTACGCTTTGCTCAGGCTGTTCATGGCCAGCACCCTGTCATACCGACCCCAGAAAGAGGGTGTCTCGATGTCAGTCACCCGCTCTGCACCGCTGTATACCTCATCGGCCAGGAGCCAGGCTCCGACCCGCTCAGCAGCGGCCACGATGGCGTCCATCTCCGCCTCAGTAAGGATGTACCCCGTGGGGTTGTCCGGGTTGCAGACGGCGATCAGTTTCGTCCTCTCCGAGACGACATCGTTCAACTCGGCCAGGTCAGGAGCCCAGCCCCGGTCCTCTTTGAGATGAAAGGCCCTGACCCGCACGCCGAAATTGTGGGCGATACCCCAGATCTGCATGTAGTTGGGCAGCATCATCGCCATCTCGTCCCCCGGCGCGAGAAGAGTCTGGAGACTGATAAGATTGGCCTCCGCGCACCCGACGGTGACCAGAACGTTATCGGGAGTTGCGCCGGGATAGAGGGCAGCGATATGCTCCCGCAGTTCGATGATGCCGTTGGCCTGAGGGTAGTTCAGCCCGGCGGTCAGTAGTTCCTCGACCACCGCTGGGTCGTCAACAAGTTCACGGACGCTCATGGGGTGAACACCACTCTCCGAGAGGTTATAGTCGACGACGTTCTCCCATTTGGACATCATGCGTTCCATGTCGAACGGTCGAAATGTGATCATGCGCTTCATCCTTCCTCCTTTTTGAAATTCGCTCATAAGTAGCAGAATGTTAAGTAGCCTGATAGAGACAAAGTCTGTACAATGTGGTTGTCCAAAAAGAACTTGATACGGCGGGCAACCAGATGAAACACTTGATACCGTACTTGCAGGATAGTCACAAGGCCACTGATTATATGCAGCAACGGCGTTGGCCGGACGGGGTGACCCGTCCGCGTCGTGGGAGCCGCTCTATCGAGAAGCACGAACGTTGCAGCAACGGCTTGCGGCGTTACAACTGCCTCGACTGTGCTGCGTGTTTGGGTCAGCAGTTCGCCACCTTCAATGACCGGACAAGCACGATCTTAGAGAGCAGCAAATTGGAGCCCACAGAATGGCTGTTGGTGATCGGACTGCGGCAATTGAAACTGAACGCGATCGAGATTGCCAAGACAGTCGAGATCAACGAGCGAACAGCGCAACGCTGCACTAACTTGCTGGATGGTGGAATCTACCAGGCTTCAATACCGTCCGGATACGGAGTGACTATCAAGCCTGACAGTAGGCCGTGCACAACGATCTCCGTTTCCTCATCGGCCATGGCTCGGGTATGAGCCTCTAGGCGGCGACAGTCTGTGGGCAACACGACCACGTCCCAGAGACTCTGATGCCAAATCCTGATCTTGATCGAGCCTCATCGCTCTCGAGTGTCGTCGCCGGTCGGCAAAATCTTTGCAGGCTACGCACCGATATCAAAACGGGGTATGGGGTGCAGACTCGCCTATTGTCCATGCGCAGGACATTGAGTCAACACCAGAAGGCGTTGGATTTCGCGGACGACGATGTGACTTCACGCCCCAGGCCCTTCTTTGTTGTGAAGGGAGTCCAATCTGAGCTTATGATCAGCGTTTTCTTCACCCAGTTTCTCGAATACTCTGGTCAGCTCGGGCAAGTTCACCCTTCCGACTCCGTCGAAGTAGAATCTTCGGCTGTTCTCCTCCAATTCGATGGCTAACCGCAGCGCGTCGTAGTGACTCATTTTCGAAGACAATTCCCTCTCGATTAGGTAGTCGCTTCCCCTCAAGCCCGCGATGGGTTCGAGAAGCATCTCGTTGATGTGCTCTCGCCGGCTCCTTTCCAAGAGTTCCTTGCGCTTTCTCTTTGCCTCGGCGAGGGCCAAGAGAACCCCTTCAGCGAGCGGATGTTTCGCCAGGGAAGCTGCCTCTTGGTAGAATTCTGCACTCTGACCTTCGAGTTCGATAGCGAATCTTAGGACAGCGCCCAACGTACCCAACTCCATTTCCGATCTCCTTCGCACGCCCAGGGGCTCTGCTCACGGCAAGTAGGCTGGTCAAGGGTCACTACCCGCTTGCTGCAAACCGACTTCGGCATCAGGCACCCCAATCGCCGGTGCCTTCTTCACTTGTCACTTCCTCGTTCCTGCCCTAACGTTCTTTCAGAACCATCTGGAAATCACGATCTTATTCTCGGTGAAGAAGTCAATAGCATCCCTGCCTTGGCCGTGTAGGTCTCCGAAGAAGGAATCTTTGCATCCGCTAAAGGGGAAGAAGGCCATGGGAGCGACTATTCCGATGTTAATGCCGATGTTGCCGCATTGGACTCTATAGTTGAACTCTCGGGCCCATTTGCCGCTTGAGGTGTAGATGGAGGCCGCGTTGCCGTAGGGGTTGGCGTGGATGATATCTATGGCCTCATCGAGATCCCTCGTCTTGATTATGCAGGCCACGGGACCGAAGATCTCCTCGTTGGCGATGGTCATCTGGGGTCTCACTTGGTCGAAGATGGTGGGGCCGATGAAGAATCCGTTCGGATACTCTTCCACCTCTGTAGTTCTCCCGTCGAGTACGAGTTTCGCGCCCTCCTCTAGTCCTTTTTCGATGTGTCCCAAAACGCGCTCCATGTGGCTCTTGGAGATGACAGGGCCCATCTGAACCGTTTCGTCAAGGCCATAGCCCACCTTGAGCCTGGAGGCGGCGTCAACAAACCTCTCCTTTAGGGGCTCATAGATATCGCCGACGGCGAGAAGAACTGCTCCCGATAAACACCGTTCTCCAGCACAACCAAAGAAGGAAGTCAGGAGCGAAGCCACTGTCCTATCCAGATTCGCGTCCGGCATCACCACTAGAAAGTTCTTGGCTCCAGTCTGGCACTGGGCCCTCTTGCCATTCTCCGCGGCTTTTTGGTAGATATATCTGCCTACCCTGGTGGAGCCGACAAAGGAAACCCCTTCTACATCAGGGCTTTCCAAAAGTGTATCGACTACCTCTTTGGCGCCGTTAACCAGGTTCACCACCCCCTCGGGAAAGCCGGCCTCATCCATCAGTTCAAAGAGTCTGTTTTGACTGAGAGGCACTTGCTCCGACGGCTTCACGATGTAGGTATTGCCACAGGCCACGGCATAGGGTAGAAACCAGAGAGAAACCATGAGGGGGAAGTTGAAGGGGGCGATCGCGCAGAAGACGCCGAGAGGCTGCCGCACACAATACTCGTCTATGCCCATGGCAATATCCTCTAGGTTGTAGCCCATCATCAGGGAAGGGATACCAGTGGCCACCTCTACCTGTTCGATAGCGCGCCTCACCTCACCTCGGGCTTCGTCGATACATTTTCCCTCCTCCTGGACGATAACCCTGGAGAGTTCCTCAAAATGTTCCTCCATCAGATCTTTCAATCTGAACATATATCTTACCCTGGAGAGCGGGGGCGTCTCCCTCCATTCCCAAAAGGCATCTTTGGCCGCCTCTATCGCTGTTCTCACTTCATCAGGGGTCGAAAGAGGAACTCGGGCTATGACCTCGGTGGTGGCCGGGTTCATAACGTCCAGAATCTGAGTCGACTTCGAATCGACCCATTGTCCGTTGATGTAGTTCTTAATCGCTTTCATCTCTGCCCTCCTTTTTAGTTGTCTGCCTTTCACGAGCGTGCTTCTTTGTCCGTCATCTCCAGAACCTCGTCGATGATGCTCAGCCCCTCCCTCAGCTCCTCTTCGGTGACACATAAGGGCGGCACCACGAAGATCCAGTTCCACTTGACGAAGGTGCTCAACCCTCGCTCCCGTAAGGCGGGCAATACCTCGGCCATCACCCCCATCTCCTCAGGCTTGGCGTTCCAGGGGGCGAGGGGTTCCCTGGTCTTTTTGTCCTTCACCAACTCGATGACCGAGAAGAGCCCTATGTAGCGCACATCGCCCACCGAGGCGTGCTTCGCTTTGAGAGCCTCCAGGCTCCGCCCCAGAGTTTGGCCCATCCGCTTGGCGTTCTCGATGAGCCCATCCTCTTGGTAGGCTTTGATCGTTGCCACCCCAGCGGCACAGGCCAAGGTATGAGCGCTATAAGTCAGCCCCAAGGGTAGATAGCGATCCTCAAAGTGATCGGCGATGGATTGAGAGACGATAACCGCGCCCAAGGGTATGTGACCCGAGGTGAGGCCCTTGGCCATAACCATGATGTCGGGGACCACTTGCCAGTTGTCCACCGCAAACCACTCGCCTGTGCGCCCAAAGCCGCTCATGACCTCATCGGAGATGACCAAGATGCCATACTTATCGCACATCTCTCGCAAGCGAGGCCAATAATCATCTGGAGGGACGAAGATGCCGCTGGAGCCAGTCACGCCCTCAAAGAGCAAAGCCGCCACCTTGTCCGGGCCCTCGAATTTGATCACCTCCTCGATGTGGGTGATACACTCCCGATGGCAGGTCGCGCGCTCCTGGCCGAAGATGCAGCGGTAGCAGTAGGGGTCAAAGACCCGCACGATGCCTGGTATGCCTGGCTCCACCGGGAGGCGACGGGGATCTCCCGTGGCGCTCATAGCCCCATAGGTAGCACCGTGATAGGAACGATAGCGGGTTATTATCTTTTGCCGACTAGTGCAAAGCCGGGCCAATTTGATGGCGTTCTCCACCGCCTCTGCACCCCCCAAAGTGAAGAAAGTCTTGCTCAGATCGCCAGGCGTCACCTCGGCCAGCAGCCTTCCTAACTCCCCACGAGGCTGGGTGGCCATTCCAGGGTAGGCGTAACAGAGCCTCTCCGCTTGCTCCTTGATGGCTGCCACCACCTTGGGATGCTGATGGCCCGTATTAACATTCATCAACTGGGAGGCAAAGTCCAAATACCTCTTGCCCTCAGCGTCCCAAAAGTAAGGACCCTTAGCCCCCACCACAACCAGCGGCTTGACCGCCGACTGCACCGACCAGGAGAAGAAGGTATAACGACGGTTTAGGTCGATTAACTCTTGGGCTCTAGTTTCGGCAGGCATCTAAAACCTCCTCTCTGAGGTGCCTTTTCGAGTGACTTGGCCCCAGGGTTGTCCTCTTGGAGATCACCCCCCCAGGGCACTACGCTAGCCACGCCTCCCCGGCTAGGCGCAGGCCGGTGGCGCGTTTTTCTATATCTCTATGCGCCTCCGTTTCAGAAACTGGCCAGCCCCCACCTGGCCCACAAAGTGGCCATCTTTGACGATGATCTTGCCTCTCTGCATGGTCAGCACTGGATACCCTCTTACGGTGATGTGATCATAGGGGCTGTGGTCTACATTCATGTGCAGGTTTTCCACACTGAGGCGAACCTCTTTTTGGGAGTCGAAGATGACCAGATCCGCGTCCGCCCCTATGGAGATGGTGCCCTTCTGAGGAGCCAGGCCGAATAGACGGGCTGGGTTGGTGGAGACCAGTTCTACGAACCTGTTGATGGAGAAGCGCCCTTCGTTCACCCCGAAGTGGTAGATCAAGGGCACTCTTGTCTCTACACCGGGCATGCCATTGGGGATCTTGGAGAAGTCGTCTCTACCCATATCTTTCTGACCCAGGAAGTTGAAGGGGCAATGGTCGGTGCTTACCACCTGCAGATGGCCAGAGGTTAGCCCTTGCCAGAGCGACTCCTCGTTCCCCTTGTCTCGCAGCGGCGGAGACATCACGTATTTCGCCCCCTCGAAATTGGGCAACTTGTAGTGCTCGGTGTTGAAGAAGAGATATTGAGGGCAGGTCTCGGCCAGAACAGGCTGCCCTTCATCCCGGGCCTCCTTCACCTTCTCCAGAGCCTGAGCCGCGCTCAAATGGACGATATAGATAGGGGCTCCAGCCAGAGCGGCCAAGATGATGGCCCGGCCAGCAGCCTCGGCCTCCGCTTCGGGAGGGTGACTTCGAGCGTGCCAGATCGGCTCCCTCTTGCCCTCGGCCATGTGCTTGTTTATGAGGCAATGCAAAACATCGCCGTTCTCGGCGTGCACCATGATGAGCGCTCCCAGTTCCTTAGCCTTGAGGAGAGACTTGAAAAGGGTTTCATCATCCACCATGAAGGTACCCTTATAAGCCATAAAGAGTTTGAAACTGGTAATACCTTGCTCTGCCATTTCGGCCATCTCTACCTTCATCACCTCGTCGGTCATATCTCCTATGGCCACGTGGAAGCCATAATCGATGGCCGCCTTCCCCTTGGCCCTCTCCATCCAAATCTCCAGAGCCTGGTGCAGGGTCTCTCCCTGCCCCTGAATGGCGAAGTCTATAAAGGTGGTCGTGCCGCCGCACGCTGCGGCGATGCTCCCGGTCTCGAAATCATCGGCGGAGACGGTGCCCATGAAGGGCAGTTCGAAGTGGGTGTGGACGTCAATGGCTCCGGGGAAGACGTAGTTGCCCTGGGCATCGATGGTCTCTACGCCCACTAAACCTCGGCCGAGCGCCGCGATCTTCCCCTTCTCGATACCTATATCCGCCTGATAGGTTTCTGTAGCCGTGACAACGGTTCCATTGGTTACCACAGTGTCCATTCTCGCCCTCCTAAGAATGGTGGCTCGCTTCAAGCGGGCACCAAGGTAATACACCCCTCCACCGGGCAGATGTGCAGGCAAAGAGAGCAGCCATCGCACTTCTCGCCCACCACTCGGGGGTAGAGCTGGCGGCTCTCCATCTCGATAGCCTGCCAGCCGCCGTCCATGCAAGCGGTGTAGCAGAGTCCGCACTTACTGCAAAGGGCCTGGTCGATAGCGGCTACCACCTTATAGCCGAAGTTCAACTCTTCGTGGGCAGTGATCTTGGGCAAGATATATCCTCTCATCCTGGCCACAGACTCAAAGCCCTTCTCATCCATATAGGCAGAAAGCCGCTTCTTCATCTTCTCCACAATCTTGTAGCCCCGGAACATGACGGCTGTACACACTTGCACCGTTGAAGCGCCTACTAGAATGTACTCGGCGGCATCTTGCCATTTGGCGATACCGCCAATCCCGGAGAGGGGAAGGGTGGTCCCCTTCGCCAACTGAGCGATGCAGCGCAGACCTATGGGCTTGACCGCCGGGCCTGAGAGGCCGCCGAAGGACGAGGTCCCGCCCACCGAGGGCAACGGCTCCAGGCGATCGAGGTCTATCCCGATAAGGGACGAAACGGTGTCTATGGCTGCGATGGCATCGGCTCCGGCTTCCTGGCAGGCTTTTCCTATCTGGGCGATATCGGTGACATTTGGGGTGAGCTTGACCATCACCGGCACGGTCGCGACCTCTTTCGCCCAGCGTGTGATCTCCGTGGCGATGGTGGGGTCTTGGCCTTGGACGGAGCCCATCCCCTTCTCCGGCATGCCGTGAGGGCAACCGAAGTTGAGTTCCAGGCCATCCGCCCCCGCTTCTTGAACCTGCTTGATCAAGGGGTGCCACTCGT
>JAUVHF010000168.1 GCA_030593425.1 Anaerolineales bacterium | reverse complement strand
TGGGGTGGAAAACGTAGCCCGTGGTCATCGGTCAGTTCTCGCTTTTGCCACAATGTAGAGGACGCGGAAGTTGGCGGGGATGCCTTCTGGGGTAGCCAGTTCTTGAATACGAGAGAGGAAGGCGTCAATGAACTCTTGACGTTTGTTTTTGGGTAACTGCTCCAGCATCACCTCTATGGGCCCCACGGAGAGGGTGAACTCCCAGACCTCTGAGGCCTCTCGGGAGGGGAGGTCGTACCGCTCTTCGACTATCTCGATATCAGAGAAACCCGCTGAGGTGAGGAGGGCTTCTATATCCTTGGGCCTCCAGGCGATGGGGTTAGGTACGACGGGCCGGAGGCCGTACTCTTTTATCGTCTCCCCTAAGATAGGCCACTGGGGGACGATAGCCCCTTTTGCCCAAAGGGAGAGGCCCACTTTCCCTCCTGGCACAAGAACGCGGCGCATCTCCGCCAGGGTTCTCCGCATATCGGGGAAGAAGAAGAGGGCGAAGCCACAGGTCAGGGCGTCAAAGGAGTTGTCGGGGAATTTTAGGTTTTGAGCCTCCATACAGGCGCAAGTGATGTTGGAGAGGCCACGCTTATTGGCTTCCTTCTCCGCCTCGGCCACCATGCGGGGGGAGTAATCGGTGGCCGTCACCTGGCCGAAGGGGCCTACCTGTTTAGCGGCGGGGATAGCCACCGCGCCGGTGCCACAGGCCACATCGAGGAGCCTATCTCCCGGCTCCAGGCTCAATAGTTCCAGGAGCCGTTGGGCCGAAATAGAGAAGATGGGAGGCCCCGCCTGGCCGTATTTAGGAGCGGTGCGGTCCCAGCAGTTGCGAAGTGTGTATTCCAAGCCTTTAGGCGTATTCGAGTGCAAGCTAGGTCCCTCCAGGGAAAGAGGACAACTCCGTTGATATAGAGGCGAGAAATTCTGCGACCAAAGGTCTCTCGGCCGTTTCTTTGGGCAGATGTTTCTGAAAAGATGCCAGCTCCTGGCTTGAGGTGCTGAAATACCGTCCTAGCTGCGGAGCATATTCAACAATCAAGACTTGGACAGTAGCATCAGATACGCGTTTGGCCAGAGAAAACCAAAGGTCAAAAGAGACGTTATCGTACCTGGGACTATGTCGATGTAACTGTAGGTCGTGTTCCGCAAATCCGCGCCTATGAACGAAGGCTGACAAATCGTCGTAGAGGCCTTCTAGGAGTTGTTTGAGATCATGCTCTCTGTCAGCCGATGCAAAGCTATCTCTTTCGAACACGCACTTAAGGAGCCTTGTCCAGGTCGGTGACCGTTCACGGTCTTGCTTGAATCGGTCGTAAGGGGAATGGAGATAGTTGTAGTGCCGGTTATAGTATATACCAGCTAGTATGATTTCAAGCCATCCTCTCAGTGCAGCTATTGCCTGTCGGTAGTATCCACCGAGGGTAAGGTAGATGGAGGCCTTGAAGTCAGTCTCTGATTCCGTCGCTAGTTCACTGGTAGGATGTCCGGGTGGCAATATGTGGAATAATGATTCCGTCAAGATATAATCTAAGCGGACTAGATTGGCGACCCCCAAGAGGGCTGGTTGCTTGTTCTGAAATGTCTGCGCCCTGATCGAGTTTTTGTATTTATCCGACGGACCCAGGTCAAAGAGAAGCATCAAATCAGTTGGTTCTTCGTTAATTTCGCCCCCCTATGTTGTTCCCTGCTTATACAGAACACTCTCGCAATGAACACTTGACAAGTTCCAGTATAACAAAAACGGGCCGAGGCATCAACGCCTCGGCCCGTTATCATGCGCAACTCCTGATTCTCACGGCCATTTGAGGCTGTACGCTACGAAGAGCGGGAGAAGGGTTATGGCTAGGATATTTTGCAGTTTGATTAGGATGTGCAGGGATGGGCCAGCAACGTCTTTGAGGGGGTCGCCGAAGGTGTCGCCGATGACCGAGGCAGCGTGGGTCTCTGTCCCTTTGCCCCCCAAGTGCCCAGCCTCGATATATTTCTTGGCGTTGTCCCAGGCTCCTCCGGAGTTGAACATGAAAATGGCTAGAGTAGCCCCGATGATCTTCACACCTATCAGGTAGGCCGCCAAAGGCCATACCCCCAGGGTGAAGCCCACGACGATGGGGAAGAGCACCCCGAAGACCGTAGGAGCCACCATCTCCCTCAACGCGTTTCTGGTGCTGATGTCCACGCAGCGCGAGTAGTCTGGCTTCGCATTTCCCTCAAGTAAGCCAGGTATCTCTCTGAATTGCCTTCGGATCTCCTCTACCATCTTAAAGGCTGTCCTCTCCACGGCTCGCACCGTCTGGGCGGTGAAGAGGAAGGGTATGGTTGACCCGATCATGATGGCGGCGATATTGAGGGGGTGAGCGAGGTTAATTATGATATCGTTGATCTGAGTGTACTCGATGCCCTGGAGTCTGGCTGCTTCTACGATATAGGCGAAGAGTATCACCACGCTGGTCATCAAGGCACAGGACATGCTGTACCCCTTGGTGATGGCCTTGGTGATGTTGCCGGCGGTGTCGAGGACATCGGCGGACTCCCTGACCTCCTCGCTGAGGCCAGCCATCTCGGCGATGCCGCTGGCGTTGTCCACGATGGGACCGAAGGCATCGCCAGCCATGATGATGCCCTTCATCTCCGTGATGCCCAAGGTGGCAGCGGTGATCCCAAAAAAGCCCGCTATGCCTCCGCCCATGATGTAGTAGGCCGCCAGATTGGCCAGGGCTACCATGATCTTGGGCAGGACAGCGCTCTCCATACCCCAGGAGAAGCCGGACATGAGGGTGATGGCAGGGCCGCTCTGGCTGGCCTGGGCGATCTCTCGCACCGGTTTTTGATTTGCCCCCGTATAGTATTGCACGATCAGGGCGGTGCCTAGCGCTGAAGCCAACCCCAGGGAGAGGCAGTAGAAGATCCTTATATCCCTCATCACCCATTGCCCTAGGGCGTAGAAGGCCAAGAGGGAGAAGATGCCTGTGGTGAAGAAGCCGATGTTCATAGAGGTTACGGGGTCTCTTCTTTTCGTTTCCCGCACAGCCAGCACGCCGATAACGGCTCCGATAGCACCGATGGCCCTGCTTAATAAGGGGAACAAGACAGCCGCCCAACCATATTGGGGTATGAAAGCGAGCCCCACGATCATGGTGGCCACCAAGTTATCGGAGCCCGACTCGAAGAGGTCGGCCCCTCTTCCTGCCACATCGCCGACGTTATCCCCCACCAGATCGGCGATTACTCCCGGGTTGCGAGGGTCATCCTCCGGTATCCCGGCCTCGATCTTGCCCACCAGGTCAGCGCCCACATCTGCAGCCTTGGTGTATATCCCTCCCCCCACTTGGGCGAAGAGGGCGGCGAGGCTAGCCCCGAAGCCGAAGCCCACCAGGAGGCTCACGTTTTCGGGGTGGTGGGGGCTAACGCCGAAGAGAGCCGCGAGTGCAGCTATCCCCAGCAGGTTGAAGGCCACGATGGTGAGACCCATGACGCTCCCGCCTCGGAAGGCCAGAACGAGTGCCTTGGCAGGGGAGGTCGTGGCTGCCTGCGTGGTCCTCACGTTGGCTCTGACCGCGGCGTTCATACCGATGAAGATAGCCAACTGGGCCAGGAGGGCTCCCACGACGAACCCGAAGGCTATCTGCCAGCGGGGCCACATGGCGATGAGCAAGAGGGCTGCTAGGCCAACGATGAAGTAGGCGATGGTCCGGAACTGCCTCCTCAAATAGGCGTTAGCACCCTCTCGAATGAAGGAAGCGATCTCCTGCATGCGAGGAGTACCAGGGCTTTCCCTGATTACCAGCCAGTAGAAAACGGCGACGAATATCAGGGCCACAATCCCGGCCAGGGGAATCAGAAGCGTTAGGTCCATTTAGTCCTCCCTATCCAGGTTCGGCATTGATGGTAAACGCATCAAAAACCCTGGACGCTCCAGGGTTTGCTAATTTTAGCATAAACGGGGGCGAGTGGCAAGTTCAGCCTTGACAAGGGGTGGGAACGGTGATATATTCTAGCAA
>JAUVHF010000102.1 GCA_030593425.1 Anaerolineales bacterium | reverse complement strand
CGTTCTTCCGCCTCTGAAGCGTCGCGGGGTCTAGTTCCCTATCCTCGTCTTTCTCCTCCAACTTGAGGATCTCGTAACCCCTCGCTGTCTCTATTACTTGGCTTATCTCGCCCAACTCTAGCTGAAAGGCCATCGCGCTGAGGGAGATATCTCGCTCGTCGAAAGCCATCCACCCCAGATCTCCCCCGTTCTCCTTAGTGGCTTCATCGATGGAGAGTTCCTGAGCCAGAGTGGCGAAATCCTCCCCCGCCTCTAATCTCTCGCGAACGGCTTCGGCTTCCTCTTCCGTCTCTAAAACGATCCGCCGCACGCGGACCTGCTCCTCGCTGGTGGGCACGTCCCGCCCGGTCACCTCCCACATCTTGGAGCGCAACAAGCCTTGCCGTACCATATCCCGATAGAACCCCTCCGAGATCCCCACCTTGGCTAGAGCCGCCAGGTTTTGCTGATATACTTGCTCGAACTGTTCCTTGGTTACGGGGGGGAGGGTAGGGGTAGGGGTGATGGGTTCGGTAACAGTGATGGTAGGGGTTGGCGCCACGGTAGGGGTAACGGGCTCTCGCAGGTAGCCATAACCCTCCTCGATGGTTCTATCTATCTCTTCCTCGGTGACGGTTATCCCCCCCTCCTGAGCCCCCTGTCGTATCAACTCGTCCTCGATCATCATCTCCAATGCCTGGGAGGGGATCTGGGCTCGCTGGAGTTCTAACCGCGCTAACTCCTGTTGAAAGAGATTGACGATGGCAGCCGCCGTCTCATCGCTGGTATCTAGTTGGCTTAGTTGTCTCTCCAGGTTTCGACGGTACTGATCTAGCGTGAATCTTTGGAAGACGACCATCTTTTGGTACTCATCGGTACGTAGGGGCACTCCGTTGACCACCGCTACCGGAGAGGCGGGCTTAAGGAACTTCGTCTCGTAGTAGCCGAAACCCAGGATACCCAACACCAAGAGGAGTACAGCCCCTGCTCCTAGGAGTATGAGCCGTTTTTGTCTCTCCTCCCTCTGGCGGCGGGAGATCTGTTTCCGCGTGAGGGGAAGTTCTCGTTTGACCTTTCGCTTGGCCATACCAACTTCTAGCAACAAGAGAGGCATAGGCAAAGCGCGCTACGCCTCTCCCTTGAATTAGCGGAGATTAACTGCCCCGGACATGCTCGCCGGTGAAGGGTAGGAGGGCCAGGTGGCGAGCCCGCTTGATGGCTACCGCCAATTGGCGCTGATGACGGGCGCAGACCGCCGACTTCCGCCGGGCCTTGATCTTTCCCCTGTCGGTTAGAAATCGGCGCAAAAAATCCGCGTCTTTATAATCTATCTCCTTGATCTTCTCCCTGCAGAAGAAACAACTCCTCCGCCGAGAAGAGGGATACCTTCTGCGCTCAACGACCCGCCTGCTCGGACGTCTCTCTTCCTCTTCTTCTCTCAATCTATCCTCCTCATAGCCTAGTTATCCGTCATTTCCCACAGGGATCCTTTACGGAGGTAATTGCTCTACACCACAGAATCCTCTTCTACGCCTTCCTCCTCCGCCAACCTTGGCTCTCTTGCGTCCAAGATAACCATCTCGGTCGCTACGACCTCAGTACGGTAATGCTTCTGCCCTTGATTCTCCCAGCTACGGGTTTGGAGTCTACCCTCCACATAGACCCGGGAGCCCTTGCTGAGATACCTGTTGCATATCTCGGCTAGGTTGCCCCAGGCTACTACTCGAAACCACTCTGTCGCCTCTCGCGGCTCGCCCTCAGAGGTAACCCAACTCCTCGAGGTGGCCACGCTGAAAGAGGTTACCGGCCGCCCCGTGGGGGTATAACGCATCTCTGGATCGCTCCCTAGGTTGCCGATGATCATCACTTTGTTAAGGCCTCTCGCCATCCCTATACACTCCTTTCCTCAAACCCGTCTCTCTAGATCCGCACTATTAGATAACGAATGATCTCCTCCGATAAGACTAGACTCCTCTCCACCTCCTTCAACATCTGGGGTTCCAACTGGATTTGATTCAATACATAGTACCCCTCCTTCAACTTCTGGATGGGGTAGGCTAGGTGACGTTTGCCCCAACGTTTCACTTCCGTTACCTGCCCGCCGTTACCGCTCACAACCTGGTCCACTTTCTTGCTTATCTCTTCTAGAGCCTCCTCTTCCAGATCTGGGCGAACGATGTAGATTAACTCGTACTCCCTCACTCTAACCTCCTTTCCACGGGTTTGCCCCGAGTCCATCTCGGAGCAGAAAGGCTATCAACAAGGGCGAATTATATCATGGATACCCCTTCTGGGCAAGGCTAGAGGTGAAATCGAATATGGACGATGTCTCCCTCTCGTATCTGGTAATCGCGCCCCTCTAAACGCACGAGTCCCCTCTCTCGGGCCCGGGCAAAGGAACCAGCCTTCATCAGATCTTCGCACGAGATGATTTCGGCCCGGATGAAGCCTTTCTTCATATCGCTATGGATCTTCCCTGCGGCCTCCACCGCGGGGGTGTCTCCTGGTACCGTCCAAGCGCGGACCTCTCGGCCTCCGGTGGTGGTGAAAAAGGTGACTAGGTCGAGGAGCCGGTAACTGGCCTCGATCAGACGGTTGAGCCCCGGCTCCTCAAGTCCCAACTCCTTCCTGTAGGCTTGGGCTTCCTCCTGGGGCCACTCTAGGAGTCCCGCCTCCAACTCGGCACAGAGAACGATCACTTCGGCATCGGCTGACTCTTTCACTGCTGCCGCCAACTCGCTCCCAGAGGGGAGCGCCTCTTCGTCCGCATTGGCCACGAATAATCTGGGTTTGTTGGTGAGCAGCTTCAAAGGCCTCAGTATCTCCCTCTCCTCCGCGTCTAAGGGCAAATTACGTATTTGCCCGCCTTGGCCCAGGGCCTCGTGAAGGCGCTCCAACAACTCCAGTTCCTCCTCATACTCCCCCTTACTCTCTTTCACTTGATGTCTCAACTTCTCCAGTCGCCTCGCTACGGTGGCTAGATCCGCCAGAGCCAACTCCAACTCCACAACCTCGATGTCATCTTTGGGGTTCAATTCTGGGGTCAGGTGAGGGATGTCAGGGGTGGAGAAACAGCGTACCACCATGCAGACCGCATCCACATCGCGGATATGTCCCAAGAACTGGTTGCCCAGCCCTTCCCCCTGGCTGGCCCCCTTCACCAAGCCAGCGATATCTACGAACTCGATGGTGGTGGGTACGATCTCCTCCGGGTTCACCAGGGCGGCGATCCTTTGCAGCCGTTCATCAGGGACGGTGGCCACCCCCACATTCCGCTCAAGGGTGGTGAAAGGGTAGGGGGCCACCGGGGCCCGCGCCCCGGTGAGGACGTTGAAGAGCGTGGTCTTGCCCACATTGGGCAAACCGATCAAGCCGATTTGAAGAGCCATTCTGGGCCTTTTCTAAGAGTGGGCTAATCGCTCTCTGTCTCAGGAGGCAAGAGATACGCCTCCACCACCTTCCGCAGGATAGGTGCCGCAGCGACGGAGCCCTCGCCGCCGTGCTCCACCACTACCGCCACCGCTATCTGGGGGTCATCGGCAGGGGCATACCCCGCGAACCAGGCGTGAGTGTTCCCGCGGGGGACCTCCACTGTCCCCGTCTTCCCCGCCACCGGGAAGGGGGTATCTTTGAAGGCGTAGTAAGCGGTCCCCCGGGGGTTCATAGCCACCTCCTGCAGGGCCTCTTGAATCAGTTGCAGATGTTCAGGCAAAAGGGGCAGTTTCCCTATCTCCTCCGGCTCGAAGACCTCTTCTTCGCCCTTGGGCGTGGCTCCCAGACGAAGCACCAAATGGGGCCTATAGAGTGTGCCCCCGTTGGCTATGGCAGCCATCATGTTAGCTGTCTGGAGGGGGGTAGCCAAAAGGTCCCCCTGTCCCACGGCCAAGTTCACCGCGTCGCCTGGCACCCAGAAGGGGTTCCCCACGCCGGTGAACCCCACCTCCTTCCAGGCGGGGTCAGGGACGAGCCCCTCTGTCTCGTCCACCTCTATACCCGTCAGTTCCCCAAAGCCCAATTTGTGTCCGAAATTGGGAAGCAACCAAGGGTCTATATTATCTAGGCGTAACCCCATCTGGAAGAAGAAGACGTCGCAGGAGCGGACGATTGCCCAGAAGAAATCCATAGGGCCATGAGCCGCCCAGTCGGCATAGACCCGACCCCACGGCGCTCGCCAAGAGCCGGTGCAATGGATGGTGGTCGAAGGGTCGAAGCCCGCTCCCGCCAGGGCCGCCGTGGCGGTCACTATCTTGAAGACGGAGCCGGTGGGATAGGCTCCCTGGGTGGCTCTGTTGAGGAAAGGTCGTCCGGGGTCCCCTAGGAGAGCCTGCCACTCGCGGGCTTCCAATCCTCGGATCAGGGGGTTGGGGTCGAAGGTGGGATGACTTACCATGGCCAGGATCTCCCCGCTATGAGGGTCTAAGGCCACGATAGCCCCGGTTTTATCACCTAACGCTTCCTCCGCCACCCTCTGCAGATCTAGATCTATCGTAGTGTGGATGCTGCGGCTGGGGCGGGCGAGGTACTCCCTGATCACCTCCACCACCTTCCCTTGAGGGGTGACGACCGAGAGAACCCCTCCTATCCGGCCAGCCAGGTATCCCTCCCCCCACCGCTCCAGGCCGGCCTTGCCCACCCAGTCGCCCTCTCGATACCCTTCATCGGAGAGCGAGGCCAACTCCTCTTGATCGATCTCCCCCACATACCCCACGATATGGGACGCCACGCTCCCCTGGGGGTAGGTCCTTATCGGCTTCTCCCGCAGGGATACCCCAACCAAGGAAGAGAGGGTTTCCCGGTGCTCGATACTCTCCTTGAAGGTGATGTCCCCGATGGGTATCCACCAGTGGGGCTGTACGCCGACAGCGTGATACTTCTCGCTTATCTCCCCCTGGCTCATCCCCAGGATGCGACTCAGCTCCGAAAGGAGCCGGGGCTCGTCTTGGATTTGGCCTGGTATTACCCCCACCACTACTAGGGCCCCTTCCATGGCCAAGGGCTCTCCGCTCTGGGCATAGATGTTGGCCCTGGCGGGGACTTCCCTTTCCAGATAGACCAAATTCTCATCGCTCAGATCAGGGAAGATAAGAGACGACGACCATTCTACCTTCCACCCCCCTTCCCAAACGAGAGGCAAGGTGTTCTCCACCTGAAACTCGCCCAAAAGAACGGTGCGCAGCGTCACTATGAACCTAGCCTCCGCCTTCTCGCCCTTCTCTTCGACCCCCCTGACTTCGACGGAGAGGGAAGTGACCGTGGCCTCTTCTATGACCGTCTCGTACCGCTCTGTGAACTTCTCCTCGCTGACAGTCGCCTTTGAAGGAGAGGAGAGGAAGCCGTACATGGAGGTGTAGGCCCTTTCCTCCCAGGCGGCTAGGAACGCCTCGGCGACGGGGCGGGAAGAGGGCTTGGGAGGCGTGGGGCTGGGGGTGGCCTCTGGGGTGGAAGAGCCTTGGCAAGATACCGCTAAGACGAAAAGGGTGGCCAAAAGAAGCAGGCGTTTCATCTCTGGTCTATTATACCAGGTAAAGGCGGTGTGAGTAAAGATCCCGACCGATGATCGGGATCTCTTGCCCTGTGGCCCAATTGACTAACTGTGCCAAGCCCGTCTGATCTCTTGAATGGCGCTATTGGTGGCCCGGCGGTAGTAGCCGTCGCGAGGGACGACCACAGCCATTATGAACTCTTCCCCGCCGGTGGTGAAATAGCGACATACCAAGCGGATACGGTCATCGGCCAGGACGGAGACCTCATCTAACTGACCCAGGCCAACCCTGGACTGGGTCTCCCCTGCCACGCTGGCTAAGACCGCTACCATAGCCGCAACAGTCTGGAAGTCATAATCGGGGGGGACGCTAGCGATAGGTAGGCCGTCACTACTAGCCAGGACCGAGGCTTCGAAACCCCCAGCCTCGTTCATCCGATGCAGAACCTCCTCAAAAACCGTTTGGGGCTGCTCCTTCTCCACGCCTCTCCCTCCGACT
>JAUVHF010000108.1 GCA_030593425.1 Anaerolineales bacterium | reverse complement strand
AGTCAAAGCGCATATCGGGCTAAGGGCAGCGTTGAGGATCGTCTTCTCCCACTCATGCCTCTTGATATCGCTGGTGAACTCGGTGTCCAGTTTGGCCTCCGTCATCATCTCCGCTACTTGTCTGGCCAGAGGCTCAGCCTTGGGTGTCAGGACGCCGATGTAGTTGGGCTTGTTGAAGAAGGACATCCAGATCTCCCCGTCCGCCACGCGGTTCCCAGCATAGTTCACCACAATCCGCATGACGTTGTCACGGCCGAACGTTTCTGCGATAAAGTCCTCGTTGCCGAGTCCGTTCTGGAGGCTGATGAAATTGGTCCCGGGCTTGGCCACCTTCTCGATCTGGGGAAGGATAGAGGACATGACAGACGCCTTGGTAGAGATAATGATAATATCTACCTCTGGGAAGTTAGGCAGCTGGGAGATATCGTAGGCTATCCTCTCGCATTTCACCTTCATCTCCGTGACGCCGGTTATGATCAGCCCCCTCTCGCTGATAGCGTCCAGATGGCTCTTTAAGACGTCGACCAACACCACATAGTGTCCGGCGCTAGCCATGTGTCCGCCGAAGATCCCGCCGACCGGCCCCACTCCGATGATGGCAAACCTCGGCTTCTTCGCCATGGGCTCACCCTCCCCAATGACTAACGAGATCCCTCCAACACTCCTCTAGGAGTACCTCTCTTTGTACCGCTCTCGTAATACCCTGTGCAGTATCTTGCCCGTCGCCGTACGGGCCATCTCCTCGGGGGTGATGAGATCCACCCTCTTGGGCCTCTTATAGCCGGCCATCTTCCCCCGGCAGAACTCGATGATCTCCTCCTCAGCAGGAGGGTCGTTGGGGTCCTTGGGGATCACCACCGCCGTGACCGCCTCGCCCCACTTCTCATGGGGAGTGCCGATCACCGCCACGTCCAAGACCTTGGGGTGCTTGGCCACAACCTCCTCCACCTGGGAGGGGTAGACCTTCTCACCCCCGGTGATGATCATGTTGTCCTTCCTATCGACGATATAGAAATAGCCATCTTCATCCTTTCGGGCCATATCGCCAGCGGTGAAATAGTCGCCGCGGAACGATTTGGCTGTCTTCTCCGGCATCTTCCAGTATTCGTCGAACATCATAGGACCCCGGGAATAGAGTTCGCCCACCTCGCCCACGGGGACCTCGTTACCCTCCTCATCCAAGAGTCTGATCAAATCCGTCCCCGCGCATTCCCTGCCTATCGACCCCAGTTTGATCAACTGCTCATGGGGCTTGAGGAGGGTGACCATCCCCGCTTCGGTGGAACCGTAGGCCTCATAGAGTTCTGCGTTGGGGAACATCTCCATGATCCCCAGTTTGGTGTCCCGTCGCGCTGGCGCCGAGGATATGAGGAGCTTGCGTATAGAACTGGTGTCGTATTTGGCCTTCACCTCCTGCGGGAGGTTCAACATCAAGATGTAGTGAGTGGGGACTAGGGAGGTATAGGTCGCCTTCTCCCAGTCGATGATTTGCAAGAGTTCCTGGGGATCGAAGCCCTTTGCTCGATGGACATAAACCCCTCCGCCGACATAAGTGAAAACGAAGGAGTAGAAAGTGGAGTTCACATGACAAAGGGGCATCACGATCAGGCCGATATCGTTCTCATTGAAGCCGAAATCAACCTCGTTGATGAGGTAAAAGGCTATGTAGGATTCGTGGGACCTGATGACCCCCTTGGGACGGCCGGTGGTACCCGAGGTATAGAGTTGTATCCAGGTATCCTCGGGGACAACCTTGGCCTCAGGCTCCGTGGGCGAAGCCTCCCCTATCATCTTCTCGTAGTTGAGATAGCCAGGAGGGGTCCTATCCTCGGGACCCACGAAGATGAACTTGTCCGACCCCACCTTCTCGAAACTGTTTTTTATCGGCTCCACCTCTGGGAGGAACTCCTCGGTACAGATGAAGGCTTCGGAATCGGAGTTGTTGACCACATATTCGATCTCGGGACCCACCCATCTGAAATTGACCGGCACTACGACCACACCCGCTTTGGCCGCCGCTGCGTAGATCTCCATATACTCGATGATGTTGTAGAGGAGGGTGGCGATCCTATCGCCCTTCTTGAGGCCCATCCCCAACCAGGCGTTGGCCAACCTGCAGGCCCTCTCATTGTACTCTTTGAAGGACAACTCCCTCGCCGCGCTCTTCACTGCCGTCTTGTGAGGAAATTTGACGGCGTTAACCCTCAGGATCTCACCCATGTTCAGCCAAGGCATCTTCCCCGCCTTTCTCTTTCTCCCGCCAGGCTTCCCTCGAACCCAGGTGCCAGCCTATAACTCCCGCACCACACCCACAATCTCTGTCTCCACAGTTGGGGAGGTCACCTCCCCATCAATATGTTCCACTTTTTTGGGGGGAGCCATTCCGCCGGGTTAAAGCCCACACCAGAGCGGAAGCGTTTTCTACTCCTCCCTAGGCCTGGGCAGCACCGCCTCGAACAACTCCTCATCGACGAGATGCCCTTCGGCCAAAAGTTGTCGATACTTGATGAAGTCGATGGTGTCCTTCCCTGTCGTCTTCCGAGTGTTGAAGGCGTGGAAGCCCAAGAAGGCCTCATTAGCCATATTGGCCGCCAGCCAATGGCGATAGTAGTCTTTGCCCATATCCCAGAAGAACTTCTTCTTGGCCCTAATGGAGTCGATGGACATCTGCAAACAGTGGGGGAAGAGGTTGGTGAAGGTCCATACCATCTCGTTGACCGCCTTGTCCAGGAGTTGGAAATCGGTGGTGGCCTCTTTTACGAAGTCGCGAGCCTTCCTGTACTCCTCGCCGGTCTTGAACTCACCATAGACTATCTCCCCATCTTCAACGTACTTGTCGGTGATGACCAGGGGGTTCCTGATCCACTTCCCATCCTGCTCTATGACCGGAACGACCTTGCTGAGGTAGCCCTTTCTATACAACTTGTAGGCGCTCCAAAGTTCGCAGGAGATACAGTTCCACATGGCATCCTCTATCCCCAGGAACCAGGGGAGGAAGTCGGAGGAGCCCCCCACCGGCGCGGAACCATGCCTAGGCCCGGCTTGGCCGAAGACAGCCAAATCCGAGGCGATAGCCAAGTCACAAGCCCCGCCGATCTCCTGGCCGCCGGCTACCCTCATCCCGTTGACCCGGCAGATGACCGGCTTCTTGCAGTTGAGGATGCTGTCCACCATCCCGTTGAAGAGGTCCATATAGAGGGCATACTCGGTGGGCCTACCGCTGTAATACTCGGCGTACTCCTTGGTGTTACCACCGGTGCAGAAGGCCCTATCGCCCACTCCGGTGAAAACCACAGCTACTACGCTCCGATCCATGGAGGCCCGGTTCATGGCCGCGATAACCCCCTTCACCATCTGCGTGGTGTAGGAGTTATACTGCCCGGGGTTGTTCAAGATCAGCCAAGCGGAATATAACCCCTCAACAAGCTTCCCCTCCGGATCAACAACCGGCCTCTTCTCATAGATGACAGAAGGGGGGTCGGTGCCGAAGAACTCATCGCCCCATAGGTCATGATCTTTCATTTCGTCATCTCTGGGTAGCCAATCCAGCGCCACTCTCCACCTCCTTTCTACATCTGTCCCCTCTTCAAGGGACCTCCGTCCAGGTCGCTAGTTCAGAAGTCGGGGGTCAGAACCACTCTCCTCATCAGTTTCCCGGCGTGGGCCTCCTCGAATACCTCTTGGATCTGGCTCATAGGTCGGGTTTCAACGAACGGTTCCATCTCTATCCTCCCCTCAAGAACCATCTCCAACACTTTGGGGTAATATTCAGGCAAGCAGCCCCAGGTGCCGATGATCTCTGCGTCATAGGCCATCAGTTTGGAGAACATATATTCGATGCTCGCTGTAGCATATCCGATTATGATCACTTTACCGATGAAGGAGAGGAGCGAAAGGGCGATCTCTTGGCCGGCCTTCACGCCGGTCACCTCGAATATCTTCCAGCCATAATTATATGGAAAGCCGTGCGCCTTGCAGATCTCTCGAAACTCCCCTCGCACCTCTTTAGCGCTCTTGCCGGCGGAGTTGATCACGATATGAGCACCATACTGTAGGGCTCTTTCCAACTTTCTCGAGTCTATATCGATCCCCACCACTACCTTAGCGCCAAGAGCCCTGGCCATCTGGGTCATGTAACTACCCACGCCTCCCCCTACCCCAGTGATGACCACCATATCTCCCTCTTTCAGATCCGCTCGAACCGCAGCCTGGTAGGGCGTGGTCACCGCGTCGGCCACCACCGCCAGCCACTCCAAAGGTATCTCCCCTCGTTCCTCGACTAGGCATAGGTCCTGAGAGGGGACAGGAATGTGGCTAGAGAAACCCCCGTAGATCCCTAGGCTATTGCCCGGCATCTTCTGAGCCAAGCAGCGGTTGCCCCGACCGGCAGCGCAGATGGGACAGTTGGTGCAAGGCATGACGGCGGGGATGATCACTTCTTTCCCTACCCATTTCTCCTCCCCTGCCACCACATCGCCACTGATCTCATGGCCCAAAGTCAAAGGGGGCTTGGTCACCGTGGGCACCCCATCATAGAAGTAGCCTAAATCGGTATGGCAAACCCCGCAGCCCGCAACTTCGACCAGAACCTCGCCCGGTTTCAACTCCGGAAGAGGTATGGTCGTCTGCACCAGTTTCCCCGGCCTCTTCTCTCCCGTCTCCTTATCGACGCTCCAGGGCTCTGCCATCTGCCAGGTCTGAATCACCTCAGGCGCCCTCGCCATCTCCCCTCCCATGAATCGACTCCTGCCTACTTGATATCTCCTCGCTTAGCCTGGTGTAGATCGTCTTGTACCTCTCACTCTCCTCCTCGAAGCAGATTTGACATTCTACCACAGATTCATCAGGCGTCACGGGCTCCAGATGCACCGCGAAACCCAAGGACTCGTACAACTCCACCACTTCGCTCAAACGTGGCTCATCGGCGGTGAACTGCCTGACCCACCCTTCTCTCTCCAACTCTTTCAGCCTTGAGCTCTCTATCATCCTCTCCCCAGTTGGCGCCCATATTCGAATACGCTTTCCTCCTGGGAGTTCTCCTCGATGGAGTAGGGCCTTTTCTTCCTCACCTCATCCACCGCAGCCCTTGGTCGGTGGCCGATGCTCACCAAGTAGCAGGCGAGCATGGTCCCTGTCCTCCCATATCCCCCCGCGCAGTGTACCAGTATGGGCTTCTTTTGTCCCTGCATCATCTCTATGAACTCTATGAATTCATCGATCTGAGACTCCTCAGGAGCGGTATGATCCACGATCGGTATGTGGTGGTATTCGAACCCCAACTCATCCAGCCACGGCAAGAGCATCTTGTCTCTCCGGAGGGAGGTCTCGGTGAGGGAGACGATGGCCCCGATGCCTTGCCCCCTAAGCCACACCAGTTCCTCCTTTGTGCAAGGCCTCCCGCTGCCAGCCAACTCCCCTTCGATCATCCAGCCGAAGTTCAAGATAGCCATTCTATCGCCTGACCTTTAACTCCAGATTCACCGTCTTGGCTGGGGCGAACCCCACAGCCTCGAAGAACCGCAATAGGGCCCAATCGTTCCAGCTCACTAAGGTGTAGACGGTATCTACCCCAGCCGCCCTGGCGTGGGTGATGAACTCTTCCATCAACTGAGTGGCGATCCCCTGTTTTTGATAATCGGGGTGTACACCGAT
>JAUVHF010000100.1 GCA_030593425.1 Anaerolineales bacterium | reverse complement strand
GTGCCCACTTGCATGAGGTCGCCCCAGGCCTGGGCTAGGCCGGTTCGGGGCTTGCCGGGAACTTGGCGCTTCCCCGCCTCGCCCCGGAGTTGCCAGAATATCTCGGCTACTTTCATCAGTCCGGCGGCGGCGATGGGGTTGCCAACCCCTAAGAGGCCCCCCGAGGGGCAGACGGGCATATCCCCATCTCGCTGGGTGACCCCATCGGCGGTGAGGCGAGGGGCTTCCCCCTTGTCGGCCAGAAGCAACCCCTCTAGGTGGTGCAGTTCCTTGTAGTCGAAGGGGTCGTAGGGCTCCACGATGTGGATCTCTTTGCGGGGCTCGGTGATACCAGCCATATC
Organism: Anaerolineales bacterium; assembly: GCA_030593425.1. Classification (GTDB taxonomy): domain Bacteria; phylum Chloroflexota; class Anaerolineae; order UBA7937; family UBA7937; genus UBA7937. The sequence continues at coordinate 5,717 of JAUVHF010000100.1, read as the reverse complement.
GTAGGCCATGCGGGCCGCGTATTCAACATACTTGGGGTAGTAGAGGTCCCGGTTGGTCCAATAGGCGCTGTCCAGCGACCAGCCCACGCCTCGAATCCAGACCGGCTTGTCGGCGATGCGCTTGGCGATGTTCTCCGAGGCCAACACTATGGCTACGGCCCCATCGGAGATGGGGCTCACGTCCAGCCGCTGCACCGGCCAGGCCAAAACCTCGGAGTTGAGAACATCCTCCACGGTGATGTTGGGATCGCCCAGAAGGGCGCAGGGGTGATCGGCGGCGTTCCGCTTGTTCTTCACCGAGACGAGGGCGATATCCTTTTTCTCCAGCCCGTGTCTATGCATATACCGGTTCATCTCCAGGGCGAAGATCCAAAGGAGGTTGGGCTTTAAGGGGCGCTCGGTGGTGTGATCAAAGATGGTTAGAAATGCTCCCTGGGGGTGAGGCTGGCAGGAGGACATCTTCTCCTCGCAGACCACAAGGCAGGTGTCGAAGAGACCTGAAGCCACGTGGTACCAGCCTTGGATGGCGGCGAAGACGCCGGTGCCGCCGCCCACATAAGACCTCATATACGGCTTGCCCCAGGCTCCAGCCCCGTCGCTGAGGTACTCACCTTTCATATGGATGCCGTCGAAGGCGTCAGGGGCGGTGCCTAAGGCCACGCTATCTATGTCGTCCAAGGTGAGTTTGCAGGAATCGAGGGCCATCTTGGAGGCCAAATAGGCCAGTTCCTGGCCCGTCTCCTGGGCGCGGCGGACGAACTTGGTCATCCCCGCTCCCACGACGGCTACTTTTCGCATACCCATGTGAATTCCTCCTTGAATATGTGAATGGGCGTCAGCGGATATTCAGCGGATAAGCGGATGAAAACTTCGAGTTAGGGTATCTGCTTATCCGTTGTCTCATCTGTTGACACCGGTTTCCCCCATTTCTTTCTCCTATGCTCTCTTATCTTCTTGGATGGGAAGAGGCGTTTGAACTCCGGGTGTGGTCTCCCGAAATCTATGAGCAGGGCCACCTGACAGTCGGTCCCTGCGCTAGAGCCTACTCCTTTTGTAGTCTGACCAGTGAATTGGCCACTGATAGTTTAGCAGCCCAGTCTTGAAGGTAGGAGGTATCCAGTGAACCTCCCATCACCTCCCAGACGCCTTTAGCGTCCACAAGGTGCTTGTCGATCTTCGACTCCTTGTACCACAAGAGTTTTGATAGGATCACATCTTCGGGAGAAGGCAGCCACAACGAGCGGTCGAAAACGGTCTCTTGTCGACGGCGGCGGAACCGTTCTCGGTCGAAGGCTTCCGGGCGCGCTATCCAGAAATCGATCTTTAGACCTGACTGGGGGTCGATCACGTTGAAAACCGAAGATCGGCTTATCGCCTCCTGGACGGCTTTTGAACTGATGTAGAACTCCTTGGAGAAGGCTTTCACTAAGGGGGTAACATGCCTTTGCTCCAGTTCGACCACCAGATCGATGTCGTGAGTGGTGCGCGGTAGCCCGTAGAAACTGACCGCTAGGGCCCCGGACACTATATAGGGGATATTCAGTTGATCGAGTATATCAACGGCTTGAATCAAGAATTCGCGCAGCCCCATTGGCCTCCATCACCCTTCTGGCGAGGATGGCCTGCACCCCTTCATCTTTGAGATGGGGGTGCTGAGCCTGGATGCCGGCTCTGGCCATCTCCATCACCAACTCTCGGAGTTCAAAGGCCAGAGTCAGCCGCTCTCCCCCGGTCATCCCTCGTATGGCGGCTAAGTAGGCCTTTCGCCCTTTGAAGTCTCTTTGTTTCATAGTTTAGACGCTCAGCACTACCGCTGCCCCGCTGCTGGTGGGGAGGCCCCGCCAGCCTAGGGACAGGCCGGTCTCCACATCGGAGAGTTGCCGTTCCCCGGCTTCACCCCTGAGTTGGAGAACCACCTCTAGGACCCGGGCCAGCCCCGAGGCGTCCAAAAGGTGCCCCACCCCCAGGCTTCCTCCCGAGGGGTTGACGGGCAACCCTGCATCCAGTTCGGTGTACCCCTCTTCGGTGAGGAGCCCCGCCTCTCCCATGCGGCAGAGCCCCGCGGCCTCCAGGTGTTGCAACTCCTTATAGGCGAAGGTGTCGTCCAGTTCGGCGAAGTCGATCTCACCTTGGGGGTTCCCGATGCCAGCCATCCGGTAGGCCATCTGGGCCGCGCGATGAGCGTAGTAGGCCCCCGCCCACTCCCTGGTCTCCAGGGAGAAGGAGTCGTTGCACCAACCTACCCCCCGAACCCAGATGGGGAGAACGGTCAACTCCTGGGCTACATCGTCGGAAGCCAAGACCATGACGATGGCCCCGTCGGCGTGAGAGGCGACCTCCAGCCGCTTGAGGGGCGAGGAGAGCATCTGGGAAGCGAGAACGTCCCCCACGCCGAGTGTGGCCCCGTAAGCGGCGGAGGGGTTCAATAGCGCGTTTGAGCGGTTCTTGGCCACCACCAGGGCGCATTGCTCCTCGGTGGTTCCCGTCTCCAGGAGGAAGCGGTTCATCTCCATTCCGGCGATGAAGAGAGGGTTGGCACCTAGGGGCCGGTTGAGGACCGGGTCCAGGGCGTAGGCAAGGATGTGGGGTAGGGTGAGGATGTTAGAGGCCTTGCTGTGGGCCTCGACGACCACGATATCCATAGCCCCGGTGAGGATCTGCATGTAGGCGGCGATGAGGCCGTGGATCCCCTCGCCTGAGATAGTATGGACGGGCTTGAGGACGGCCCCCAACTGGTCGGGGACGTATTCGTCGAAGATGCTAGTCCCCTCGTTGAAGTCCTCGGCTACGGAGACGAAACTATCGACATCTCGCCGGGGATCGACGCCGGCATCCTCGTAGGCCTTAACCGCCGCTTCATAGATCAGTTCCTTATAAGAGACGTCCGGTGTGATGGTGCGGAAGCCGGAATACCCCACTCCGACGATGGCTACTTGAGTCATGAGGACCTCCTTCTCTATGAGTGGTGCCGGGAAGCTAAACTATTTCTTGAACTAGCCTTTCCAATTCTGCTCTTTGTTCTCTCGAAAGGAGCCCATTCTCTTGAGGGCTGCATCCAATGAGAGTTCCTCATTCGGGATTTGGGAGGCGGTGAAAGCCACGACCTCGTAGTTTGGGTTATCGCGGAAGTAGAGGTTGAAGTTGTGGAAGTCGCGCCCTGCGGCGCCCACGATGACCACTCTGTCTTTGGGCATCTATGCTCCCTTCGCTATGTTTTGTTCTCTATTGTTGATGGAAGATAAGTCGCGCCTAGTTCCAGGCCTACTAATCCGATCAGTAGAAGCAAAGCGCTGAAGACGACAAAGACTCCGCCTGGGCCCATCAGAAAAAGGCCACGTATCTGAATCAGGGGTGAAGAGCAGAGAAGAGCAGAAGGGCCAGAAGAAGCATGGCTAGCCCCATCAGCACCCCAATGGCTGGATATAGGAGCGGGTGGCGGCCTATCAAGGCGTTGAGGAACTGGCGGTCGCGAACCCAGGAGCGATACTCACCCTTCTTCATTTCAAGCCAGCGGCGCTCCTTTTCGTTAAACCAGTGGGACGTGTTGGATTCTCCAGGCATCCTTCGCGTAGTAATCAGAGTCCCTCTGTAGACTAAGCGAATCTGGCCAAGAGCACCCCCGCTTCGTATAGTAGATAAAGGGGCAGCATCACTATCATCATATTGAAGGGGTCGGGCGTGGGGGTGATGACGGCAGCGACAACGGCGATGGCCAAGATGGCGTATCTGCGGTAGTGGGAAAGCATAGCCGGGGTGATGATGCCCAGTTTGGCTAGAAAGAAGATCACGAGCGGTGTCTCGAAGGCTACTCCCATCCAGAGAAGTATGGTAGTCACGAAGCCGATATACTCGCCGATGGTCCACTGGGCGCGGGCGATATCGCCGCCAAAGGTGAGAAGATAGCCGATGGCGAAGGGGAGTAGGGCGAAGTAGGCGAAGGCAAGGCCGACAACAAAGGAGATAGTGGCTCCAGGCACGATGATGTAGAGGTATCTCCTCTCGTGGGGCTTGAGAGCGGGAAGCATGAAGAGGACAAGTTGATAGATGATGACCGGCATGGCAAAAGCCACGCCGGACAAGAGGGCGACCTTGAAATAGGTGATGATCATCTCCGTGGGGCGGAGGAAGACAGGCTGGAGGTTCCCCATGGGGGCGGTGAGGATCTTGAGAAAGCGAGAGGTGAAAACGAGACTGAGAAGGGTGGTCACCAGTAAGGCTATGACCGACTTGATGAGCCGTCCCCTGAGTTCCTCCAAGTGTTCAAAGATCGTCAACCGCCTGTCATCGTCCATAGGCTTTACTCTTCATTTGTTGATGGCTCATCATCTGGGGTGTCAGGGCCCTCGGTTTGGGGTTGCTTCTTCGCTTCCTCGCCGGTAAGGGGTTGGAGTTCTTTCTGTAACTCAGCCTGAAGTTCTTTGGTCACTTCCAGTTCTTTCTGTAGTTCAGCGGTGAGGTCCTGGGACATTTTTCTAAATTCCCGCAACGCCTTTCCCAGGCTCGAAGCGACCTCCGTGAGTCTCCCTGGTCCGAAGACGATGAGGGCGATGACCAGGATGACTAAGAGTTCGCCTCCCCCGACCCCTCCGAAGTTCATGGCTGCGCCTCAAGAAGGTTACGCCGAGCGGCCAAGGTCCCCAAAGCGCCGTTGATAAAGCGACGGGAACTCTCGCTGCCGAAGGTCTTGGCCAACTCCACCGCCTCGTTGATGGCCACCTTAACCGGCACCTCCGGGTCCATCAGCATCTCATAGATAGCCATACGGAGGATGTTCCTATCGATGACCGCCAACTGGTCACAAGGCCACTGGGGAGCGATTTCGCCGATTACGGTGTCCAGTTTGGCCCGGTGCTCCAGGACGCCGCTCACCAGGTGTCGGACGAAATCAGAACCTTGGGGAGGGAGGCGATGCTCCTCCAAATGGCGAGCCAAGACGTCGTTTCGGTCGTGGTGGGCGCTGTCCACCTCGTAGAGGGTCTGGAGGGCCACGGCCCGGGCCTTACGTCGAACTTTCGTCAACCTCTTCTTCCCCCCGCTTTTCTGGGATCACATCTTCGATATGGACGTTAACCTCCCGCACAGGCATCCCCACCAGGTCCTGGATGGCGCGGGTCACCTCTCGTTGAATCTCCTGGCCCAGGCGAAACATATTCACCTGGGGCTCGACGATGATGAAGAGGTCGATGGAGACGGTACCCTCTTCTACCGCCACCCTGATGCCCTCGCGACCCTTGCCTCGCCTTAGGAGGCGGTTGAAACTGATGCCCGGGCTCATGCTCACCACGCCAGGGACATTGAGGGTGGCCTGGCGAGCGATGGTCGTTAGGACCTGCGGCGAGATCATGACCAACCCCGAGTTCTCTTCCATACTCTACGCTCCTTTTCAAACCATCATCATACCGCCGTCAACGCTTAGCACCTGGCCGGTGACATAAGAGGCTTCATCGGAGGCGAAAAAAGCCACCGCGTGGGCTATATCCTCAGCGGTACCCGGCCGGCCCAGGGGGGTGAGTTGTAGGATGCCCTCCAGTATATCTTGGGGGAGATCGGCGGTGAGGTCGGTAGGGACATACCCTGGGGCTACGGCGTTGACGGTTATGTTTCTCGAGCCCAGTTCCTTGGCCACGGCCTTGGTGAAGCCCACGAGGCCAGCCTTAGACGCCGAATAGTTAGCCTGGCCGGCTTGGCCCACTAGGCCGGAGACGGAGGTGATGTTG
>JAUVHF010000213.1 GCA_030593425.1 Anaerolineales bacterium | reverse complement strand
TCGCCCTGAACCGACTGCAAGAGGGCGTCCAGTACCAGAATATGGATGAGGTGTGTGAGAACACCAGCATCGTATGTAGTCTGGAGGTCTATAGCGTCCTCCAGGGCCTCAAATACCCCGCCCACAAGAAGGCCATCCTCGCCTACGCCGAATCCAGAGGCGCTACGGAGATGGCGATGGAGGATTTGAAGCGGCTGCCCCGGGGGCACAAATATGGAAACATCGGTGATATCTGTAGCAATATCCCTTCGAGTTGATCCTAGGACCTGATCCCCATCGATCATGGGTCGGGCTTGTTTGGGTGTTGAGCACATTTTTGCGGAGATTTGACATCAACTAGACCTCAAGTGCAATTGTGGTATCAAAGATCGTATGCAAGAAGCAGAGGAGGCAATGTCATGAAACCAAGAAGGATTAGAGAAGGCATTTCTTGGATGGGCGCTGTTGACTGGGATAGACGATTGTTCGATGCCCTAATACCGCTGCCTGATGGAACAAGCTACAATGCCTACCTGATTCAAGGAAGCGAGAAAACGGCATTGCTAGATACCGTTGATCCCAGCATGGTAGATGTCCTTCTGGCTCAATTGGAGAGTGTCCAGAACGTTGATTACATCATCGCTCACCATGCCGAACAGGATCATTCCGGAGCTCTTCCTCATGTCCTTGAGAAATACAGGAACGCCAAGGTCCTCACAACACCCAAAGGAAAGGGAATGCTTGTGGATCTCTTGCTCATTCCGGAGGAAAGGTCTATCACCGTCGAGGACGGAGAGACCCTGTCGCTGGGGAACAAGACCTTGAAGTTCATCTATACCCCCTGGGTTCACTGGCCTGAAACCATGGTAACTTATCTTCAGCAGGATAGAATCCTTTTCAGCTGCGACTTCTTCGGCTCACACCTGGCCACCACTGATCTACACGTTACCGATGAGGCGCGCGTCTACGAGGCAGCCAAGAGATACTACGCGGAGATCATGATGCCTTTCCGCACGATCATTCAGAAGAATCTAGAGAAGATAAAGGAGCATGAAATCGATCTTATTGCGCCAAGTCACGGTCCCATCTATGACCGTCCGGCATTCATTATTGACGCCTACCGGGATTGGGTTTCAGAGGATCCGAAGAACGTTGTCGTCATTCCCTATATATCGATGCACGGCAGTACCGAGAGAATGGTGGAATACCTGGTTGGCGCGTTGGTCGAAAAAGGGGTGACAGTGTGCCAATTTGATCTGGCTGTGACCGACATCGGAAAGCTGGCGATAGCCCTGGTTGATGCTGCCACCATTGTCATCGGGACGCCTACGGTGCACGTCGGTCCACATCCCAACGTTTTCTACGCCGCGTATCTGGCCAACGCCTTGCGGCCCAAACTAAAGTTCGCTTCCATCATCGGTTCCTACGGCTGGGGCAGCAAGGTCATAGAGCAAATCGCGGGGTTGATTCCGAATCTAAGAGTAGAGATATTGGACCCTGTCCTCTGTAAAGGGTTCCCTAGGGAGGCTGATTTTAGGGCTTTGGATAACCTGGCTGTGACCATCGCGGAAAAACACAAGGAGCACAATCTCACTTAGCGGCTTTGTGCCTGACGTCCATCGCCTGAATTCTTCCGAACAGTTTAACCTCTGATGGCAGAGCGGGAGAAGTAGCGTGAGAGCTGAGTCGCCAGAGTTCTAGCCCAAGCCGACCCCAGACTATCAGTGCCCTAACTACCTCACTTATCCTCCAGAGCCGCCACCCCAGGCAGGCTCTTGCCCTCCAAGAACTCCAGGCTAGCCCCCCCACCGGTTGAGATGTGGCTCATCTTATCGGCCAGGCCGGCTTGCCTCACCGCCGCTGCCGTGTCCCCGCCCCCGATGATAGTCATGGCCTCTATCTGGGCTAACTTCTGGGCTATAGCCACCGTGCCCTGGGCGAAGCGGGGGAACTCGAAGACGCCCATGGGCCCGTTCCAGACCACCGTCTTGGCCGAGGCCAACCTCTCCCCAAAGAGCTCAACGGTCTTGGGGCCGATATCCAGAATACGCCAGCCAGCGGGCACCTCGTCCACACTCACCGTCTTCGCCCGCGCCTGGGCCTCGAAGGCATCGGCCACCACGACGTCTTCGGGCAACACCAGTCTCTTGCCGGCCTTCGACACTATCTCCCGGGCCAAAGGAAGGCTCTCCTCCTCCACCAACGACTCCCCCACTTCGTACCTCTGAGCCTTGAGGAAGGTATTGGCCAACCCTCCGCCGATGAGCAGCGCGTCCACCTTGCTCAGCAAGTTCTCGACAACGCCGATCTTATCGGAGATCTTGGCCCCACCCAGGATGGCCACGAAGGGGTGTTCCGGCCTCTCCAGGGCCACCCCCAGAAAGTTCAGTTCCTTCTCCATCAGGAGACCGGCCACGGCTGGCAGGTGGGCCGGCACGCCAGAGACCGAGGCATGGGCCCGATGGGCCGCACCGAAGGCGTCGTTCACGTAGAGTTCGGCTAAAGCAGCCAACTTAGCAGCAAAAGTCGGATCGTTCTCCCTCTCCTCCTTGTGGAAGCGGAGGTTCTCCAGAAGAAGCACCTGGCCGGAGTTCAGTCTGGCTGCGGCCGCCTCCACTTCGGGGCCAATAGAGTCGTCTACTCTGACCACTTCCTGACCCAAAAGTTTGGAGAGACGCCGGGCCACAGGGTCCATCCGCAGATCTTCCCTCACCTGGCCCTTGGGCCGGCCCAGGTGAGAGATCAGAATGACCGCCGCCCCCTGGTTCAAGAGATACCGGATGGTGGGGAGGGCAGCCCGGATGCGCGTGTCATCGGCCACTTCTCTCCGGGCTAAGGGTA
>JAUVHF010000030.1 GCA_030593425.1 Anaerolineales bacterium | reverse complement strand
TGCGTTACAAAGAGAACCCGCACCTCACCTCCTGGTTCAATAGTCTAACATGACGGTCTCGGAGAGGCAAAGGGGTTACTCCTTGGGCCCTCGCCTTCGAGGCAAGATAGAACCCAGGAATCCGCCCCATCCTCGAACCTGGTCCAAAGCCGCCTGCAAGGCCTCGAAGTCGGCTCTTCTCCCTTCCAGCCAGGTGCGACGGGCCGAAGTGGGATCGGAGAAGAGTTCTTCCAACCCTTCGGCATCCTCCTCCTCGAGGAGCCCCCTTATCTCCTTGAGCCTTTCGATGAAGAGATCGATGGAGCGACAGAGGTTATCAACGTTAGTGAGACAGATGTCGCGATAGGTATCTGGTTCCGAAGAGGGGAACTGGGTGACCCGCTCGAAGTTATGGGAGACGAGTTTAGTCATATCCTGCCAAGAAGGCGCCCGGGAGGCCATCCGGAAGAGCGCTGCGGCCAGAAGATAAGGCAAGTGCTCGGCCACTGCCATCTGACCATCGTGCTCCGCCGGCTCCAGATAGAAGGGGTTGGCTCCCCATGCTCGCACCAGGTTGTCCATGAATTCCACGGCCTTGGGGTGGGCCCTGGGCGAGGGGGTCAAGCAATAGGTAGCCCCATGGAAGAGGTCCGCCCGAGCGGCATCGATCCCGGTCTTCGCCTCGTCAACGATGGGGTCGCCGCCGATGAAATGGGCCGTGGGGGGCAAGAACTCATCGGCCCACGCCAAAACTTTCTCCTTAGTGGTGGTCGTGTCGGTGACTATTGCCCCTTCCTCTAGATAGTCGGCTATGGCCTGCATGGTCTCTTTCACCCCTAGAACGGGGATGGAGATGATCACCAGATTAGCGCCCTCCACAGCGGAGATGAGGTTCCATTCTGCCCTGTCGATGGCCCCGATTTGGCAGGCCCTCTTGGCCGTGGAGGAATCTATGTCGTGACCGACGATCTCGAAGTCGGCCCCGGCCTCCTTGAGAGCCAGGCCGATGGAGCCGCCTATGACCCCCACTCCGATGATAGTAACCTTGGCTTGAGGCATATCTCCTCCTTTGACCGCCTACATAAAGAAGAGCGGGCGACCGGTCAACAAAACCCATAGAAATCTAATAACCGGTTCCATGATCACAAACAGGATATTTGCTCCCCAAAACCCTGGCAGGATGAGGAAGATGAGAAGAAGAGGGCCGTACCGCTCAAATTGAGCCAGGGCATACGACCAACGGTAAGGAAGAAGACCTATCGCTACCTTGAAGCCATCGAGGGGGGCTACGGGTATGAGGTTGAAGACGGCCAGGCTCACGTTAACCAGGATAGTGGTGGTGACAACCATCTCTGGGGAGGGGATGATCCCTCCTCTCAGGGTGGGCATCACCAGGCCCAGGCGCACGGGCAGGGCTAGGAGGGCCGCGGCGATCAGGTTCGCCAAAGGGCCGGCGAAGGAGACCATGGCCATTCCGCTCTTGGGGCCGTTCCGCAGGTTGTAGGGGTTAACGGGGACGGGCTTGCCCCAACCGAAGCGTACCAAAATCAGCATCAAGGTCCCCAAGGGGTCCAGATGGGCCAAGGGGTTCAGCGTGAGACGCCCTTGGTATCTGGGGGTGGGATCGCCCAGTCGGTCGGCCATCCAAGCGTGGCAAAACTCGTGGACATCGATAGCCACCAGAAGGGCGATAGCGTTAGCGATGTATTGCGCGATTATAGGTATCAACCCCCTTCTCTATCTTAATTATAACACAGGTGGCGGGAAAGGTTCGCCAGAGGGTTGGAGATATGATATAATTGGCGCCGTTATGGCCGTGAAGGTCCATCTAGGGGATGTGGTTCGGCTAAGGAAGAAGCACCCCTGTGGCAGTTACGAATGGGAGGTGGTTCGTCTGGGCGCTGATATCGGCATCCGATGCTTGGGGTGCCAACGACGGGTGCTCTTACCCCGCCGTACCTTCGAGAAGAGGGTGAAGGCTTTCCTCTCGCGGGGAAAGGGTCCCTCTCTTGAGGCGGGAGCCAACCGGTGTTAAGGGCGTCACAAGAAGAGGGTTTCGGCGCGGTCATCAGGAATAGGCACTTCCTTTTCCTTTGGATCGCCCAAGCCATCTCTCAGACCGCTCAAAACGGCATCCATTTCGTGCAGATGGTGCTCATCGAGAAGTTGACCGGCTCCACTAGCCACATGGCGGTCATCATCTTGGCCTTTAGCCTCCCTGGTGTCCTCTTCAGTTCCTTCGCCGGGATCGTGGTAGACCGCTTATCGAACAAGGTGGTGATGATGGCCTCCAACGCCCTGCGGGTGCTCACCGTCTCCGGCTATATATTCTTTCTCTATACGCTGAGGGGGGGCTATCTCCTTTTGGCCCTCTATCTCCTTACCTTTATCTCCTCGGCCATTGGGCAGTTCTTCAGCCCGGCCCAGGCGGCAACTATCCCCCTCCTGGTGGGGGAGAAGAGGCTGCTCTCGGCAAACGCCCTTTTCAACCTCACTCTCATCATCACTCAGGTGGTGGGGTTAATCATCTTGGCCCCACTGGGGGTCAAACTCCTGGGCATCGACCATTCCTTCCTCTTCATAGCGGTGATGTATCTGGCCGCCACGCTGCTCGTCTCCCTTCTGCCCCGCGATGCGCCCAAACTAGAGCGCAACTCTCAACTCTCTCCCTTGGAGGAGGCGTGGGAGGAGATCCAGGAAGGGTGGCGGTTCGTGGTCTCCCACCGTCCCATATTCCTGGCCATCTCTCAACTCACCCTGGTGGCTACCCTCTTTTTAACCTTGGCTATGTTGGCTCCCGGCTTCGCCGCTCGGGTGTTGCACCTGGCGCCGGAGGACGCTATCTACGTCTTCTCCCCGGCAGGGCTAGGGTTGGTTCTAGCCACCATCTTGGTTGGTCGCTACGGCCATCGGTTTCGCCGGGAGAGCCTCTCCAATACCGGCCTTCTCACCCTAGGCCTCACCTTGATGGGGCTCACCTTTGTGGCCGGGAGGATGGGATCTTTCTCGCTCATCTCGCCCTTGACGGTGATCAGTATCCTCGCCTTCCTTATGGGCGCAGAGATAGCGATGATCACCGTTCCCGCTCAGACGGTGATGCAGGAGAGGTCACCGGCCGAGATCAGAGGCCGGGTCATCGCCTTCTATTTTATGACCTCTAACCTGGTAGCCATACCTCCCATGCTCTTCATAGGGGTGGTGGCTGATCAGATCGGTCGCCTCTTAGGTGACCCCCGCAAGGGCATACTTTTGGTGATGGTGTCTCTGGCCTTGGTGGTTATTTTCATCGCTGGGGCCAGCGTGTGGCGAACGCACAGGCTATCGCCGAGAGGCGAGAAGATAGGAGAACTCGCTGGCGAGAGACGAGAACGGGTCGGTCCTGCGCCTAAAGCACCTGACTCAGAACCCCCCATCTAACCCTCTTCAGCCTGCGCTCCTACGAGATGAGAGATCTAGAAAAGCAAGCCTCAAAAGCGCTCCTTCGCCTGGGGACTCCTCTAGGGACGACCTTCGTGGTAGTCGCTATCCTCCTTTTGACTTTCGCCCTTCGTCTCTATCGTCTCGCCGATAGCAATATCTGGTGGGATGAGGGGTGGAGCGTCTGGCTGGCCAGGCAGGATCTTTGGAGCATCGCTCTCCGCACGGCGGCTGATGAGCATCCTCCCCTCCACTATTTCACGCTTTACTTCTGGGATGCCATAGTGGGAGAGAGCGCCTTCGCGGTTCGCTTTTCCTCCCTTGCTTTGGGCACTTTGACCGTGGCTTTGATCTACCGAATGGGTAGGTTGATGGTAAACGGCTGGCTTGGGCTCCTGGCGACGCTCCTCCTGGCCATATCCCGCCTCCACATCTGGTGGTCGCAGGAGATAAAGATGTACAGTCTGGCCTCTCTTTTATCTCTCCTCTCCCTCTATCTGTTCCTCCGCCTCCTACGAGATGGAGATTGGCGCCTCTGGCTCTCTTTCGTCTTGGTAAGCGAGTTGGCTCTCTGGACCCATTATCTCACCATCCTCATCCTCTTGGCTGAGAACGGTACCGTGCTGCTCCTTCTTTTACAGCGGACCAAGAGGGGCGACTTTCGGCCATCTCTTACCCGCTGGGCGGCGGCTCAGATGGGTCTGATCCTTCTCTTCGCTCCCTGGCTCTATCTAACGCTTACTCGTCCCACTACTTGGAGTTCCCCTCCTCCCTTCAGCTTCCCTCTTTTTCTTCATATGGCCGCTACCGTCCTCAGTTTGGGGGTGACGGTGGAGATCGAGCGGTATCTCTGGCCCACAGTGGGCTTCATGGCCTTGGTCGTGGTGGGTCTCATCTCCCTTTTCAGGGGCTCAAGAAGGGAACGCCAGGGCAGTCTCCTTTTGGCACTGACGCTCTTGCTTCCTCCTCTGGCCATATACCTTCTCTCTCTGCCCCCGGCCACCTCTTTCTATGCTGCCAAGATCGAAGCCCGATACCTCCTCATACTCTTGTCACCCTACCTTTTGCTTCTAGCCTGGGGTGTATACCTCCTGGGGCGACGCTCTTGGCTCTTGGGCCTCCTCGCCTCCTCCTTTTTGGTAGGTAGCCTGGGGTATACCTTACAAGACTACTACGCTGGCCGGTACCTGAAGGACGACTATGCCACACTGGTGGGCTACATAGAGAGTTACTGGCAAGAGGGGGATGGCGTAATCCTAGACACCGATTTCTCTTGGCCTATCTTTCTCTACTACTATGAAGAGGGCCCCTGGTACGGCATACCTAACGCTCTAGAGATGACCGCTGAGGAGGCGGAATATCTCCTCTCCCCTATCTTGGCTCAACACCCTGGGGTCTGGCTCCTTATGAGCCCCGATTCCCTGGTTCAGGACCCCCAAGGGTTGATACCGGCCTGGCTGGATAGCCACGCTCGCGAGGTGGTAAATCTGAAACATGGCGATAAGAGGCTCCTGCTCTATTCACAAGAGCCACGTAATCTCTGTGTCATCTCCCCGGCGAATTTGGAGATTCAACACCCTCTATCGAGGGAGTTGGCCCCTGGTTTGTGGCTCGAAGGCTATGATCTTCCCCTGCGAGAGGTGCGTACTGGAGATCTCCTACGGGTGGTCTCCTACTGGCGCAGCAGTTCAATGGTTCACCAGATCACGGTAGGGTTGATGCCCGCCAGCGGGGAGATGGTCAAGGAGGTGACCTTGCCTCTAGGGGCTGGCTGTCCGGAGGGTGAGTGGGGACAAGGAGAGGTGACGCGTCTACAACACGATCTGGTCATAACCTCGGGGACACCCTCAGGGAGGTACGCCTTGGTTTTGGGGGTAGAAGGGAGGGAGAGGCAGACTCTAACGGATATAGTTTTGACTCGTACGAGGGTAGGAGTAGTCGAGGCGGAGCCCCAGTACCCTATGACTCTTCTATTGGGGGAGGAGGTTCGCTTTAAGGGGTTCGACCTGGAGCGCACCACTTACGCACCGAGGGAGGTGATAAGGCTCATCCTCTATTGGGAAGCCGCCTCTGAGATGGAGACCAGTTACGTAGTCTTTACCCATCTTCTGGGGAAAAGTTATAACCCCCAAAGGGGCAATTTCATCTGGGGACAGGTAGATAGTGTCCCCTTGGGGGGCACTTATCCCACCACTGGATGGAGCGTGAGGGAGAGAGTAAGAGACGAATACCGGATACGGATAGAGGCTGATGCCCCGGCGGGGGAGTATGAGCTAGAGATAGGGATGTATGAGCCGGTTACCGGTGAGCGGCTCTTGGTCTATAGCCAGGAAGGTACCCCCTTGGGGGATAGGATCCTTCTGGGGCAGATAAGGGTGGGGGAGTGAAAGTTGTCTGGCGGGGATAGGTGGGATATAATGAGTTATTGTTATCACACTGAGCAAGGAAGCGTCGATGATTAACAAGGTGGTAGTGATCGGATTAGATGGAGTTCCTCTTAGCCTCATCGAGGGGTGGGCGAAGGAGGGGTTGCTTCCCACCTTTCAACAGGTGATAGAAGGAGGGGCAACCGGGCTTCTTAAATCTACGGTACCTCCCACTTCAGGGCCTTCTTGGTCTTCCTTCATGACCGGCAAGAATCCGGGGAAGACGGGCATCTATGACTTCCTCTACCGCCGCGAGGGTGGCTACATCTTCCCCCCGGTGAATGCCAACCGGCGAGATGGGAAAAGCCTTTGGAGGCTCCTCAGCGAGGAGGGGAAAAGGGTAGGGGTCGTGAATGTCCCTATGTCTTACCCGGTGGAGGAGGTGAACGGCTTCCTCATAGCCGGTTGGATGACCCCTTATAGCGCCCGAGATTTCATCTATCCACCGGAACTCTATGAGGAGTTGAAGAAGGAGATCGGATACTATCGGATCTACCCTGTCGAAACCTTCGCCGAGGAGAGGAAAGAGGGGTTCCTTAAGGCTTGCGACGATCTGTTGGACCTTCGCACTAGGACCAACCTCTATCTTATGGAGAGGTACCCGTGGGATCTCTTCGTGACCGTCTTCTTCGATACCGATAGAGTCCTGCACCAGATGTGGCATTACCTGGATCCTGCCCACCCCTGGCGGGCTGGGGACAGGGGTGAGGATAAGAGCGCCCCCGTAAAGCGGTACTTCCAAAGAGTGGATAAGGCTATCGGGGAGCTCCTCTCTCGTGTGGACGATGATACATTGGTCTTCATTATGTCCGACCACGGTATGGGGCCAGCCCATAACTTCATTGTCTTGAATAACTGGCTCCTGCGCAAAGGGCTTTTGAAGTTGAAGGGCGACCCTTTCCGCTGGCTCAAGAAGGGGCTCTTCCGGGCCGGCTTCACTCTACGGAATGTACATAAGATAGCCGACCGGTTGGGCTTGGCTAAGCATGTCGAATATAAGGGTCTCTACTCCATGGATTACCTTATGAAGTTGGTCTTCCTATCCTTCTTGGACGTCGATTGGTCCCGTTCTAAGGCCTATTCCTTTGGGAGACACTTGGGCTCGATATACATTAACCTGAAGGGGAGGGAGCCGGAAGGAGCGGTGCCTCTAGAGGAGTACGAGGCTGTCCGAGAGGAGATAGTTCGATTGGCCAGAGAATTTGTCGATCCCCAGACTGGCGAGCCCCTCATCGGCCAAATCATGCGGAGGGAGGAACTCTATCATGGCCCCCACCTGGATCGGGCTCCTGATCTCATCTTGTGTCCCAAAGACGCAGGGAATATCTTCTTCGGGCTGGCCGATTTCGGCTCTAACATTACGGTGGATACCGTCTACCGTTACTCCGGGATGCACCGTGACCAGGGGATGCTTATGATGAAAGGGAAACCGGTGAGGAAAGGGGCTAGGATGGAGGGGGCGAACATCGTGGATCTAGCGCCTACCATACTTTACGTTCTGGGGCTGCCGATACCTCAAGATATGGATGGGAGACCTTTGCGAGAGGCTTTCCAAGAGGAGTATGTGCATGCTATGCCCCTGGCCTATAGCGAGGTGGGTTCCTCCACGGGGTCAAAAGAGACCGGCTACACCGAGGAAGGGGAGAGGGAGATCCAGGAGCGGCTGAAGGGTTTGGGCTACCTGGGCTGATCTATGATGAGAAAGGTTCTAGTTATCGGGCTTGATGGGGCCACCTTCGATCTCTTGGCTCCTTGGATAGAGATGGGGCGGCTCCCCACTCTCGCTCGCCTCATCGAGGAGGGGGTCTCGGGGACCTTGGAGAGCACATCGCCCCCTATCAGTTCCGCCGCCTGGGCCTCTTTCGCCACCGGTAAGAACCCCGGCAAACACGGAGTGGTGGATTTCGTTCACCCGGAAGAGAATGGATACCGGGTCACCATAGTCAGTTCTAAGAAGCGGGGTTCCAAAGCCCTCTGGAACCTGATCAGCGAAGCCGGGGGCCAAGTGGGAGTGGTGGGGGTCCCGGTCACCTATCCCCCTGAAGAGGTCAACGGTTTCATGATCTCCGGTTTCCTCACCCCCAGTTCCAAGAGCGATTACACCTACCCTCCTTCCCTGCGGCAGGAACTGGATGAGAAACTGGGAGGCTTTCAACTCCTGCCCAGCGAGAAGTACCGCTCTACGGCCTCCACCGATAAGTTCATAGAGGATATGATCGCCGATATAGAGAAGAGAACCGAGGCGGTGGTTTACCTGATGGGGAAGCCTTGGGATCTCTTCTCTTGCGTCTTTTGGAGCCTGGATATGATGCAGCATGAGGTGTGGCGGCTCCTGGACAAGAGCCACCCTCAGCACGACCCCGTCGCAGCCCAAGCCTATGGGGAGAAGATAATAGGCTTCTATGAGAGGTTGGACGACTGCGTGAGGCGGATCCTGGCTCAGGTGAACGAAGATGTCACAGTGGTGGTCATGTCGGATCATGGTTTTGGCCCCACCCACAACTTCTTCTTGGTGAACACCTGGCTTGAGAAAATGGGCCTACTAAGGTTGAAGAGGGATCCTTTTGCCTTAACGAAATACCTGATGTTCAAAGCGGGCTTCACGCCTCTCAACGCCTTCCGGATAGCCAAGACCTTGCGTCTAGGGTTCCTTCGTCGTTGGTTTCGCTTCCAGAGGGGAGGGGGCCTGATGAAACGGCTATTTCTCTCCTTCGCTGATGTAGATTGGTCCCAGACCAAGGCTTTCGCTGTGGGGAGTTTTGGACAGATATATATAAATCTGGCTGGCCGCCGTCCTCAGGGCATCGTCCAGCCGGAGGAGTACGAGGGGCTGAGAGAGGAGATCATCGAAAAGGCGCTGGAGATCCGCGATCCCCATAGCGGGGAGCCGATCGTGGAACGCGCCTACCGTCGCGAGGAACTCTACTTTGGAGACTATCTGGAGAGGATGCCAGACATCATCCTCGTACCGCGACGGTATGAGTACATGGCTTTCGGCCATGCCGACTTCGGCTCCCACCGTTTGGTGGAGCCCATCTTCGGCCTCTCCGGCCATCATCGTCCCCAAGGGATGATCATCCTTTGGGGGGAGAAGGTTAAGCGGGGTGAAACCATAGAGGGGGCCCGCATCATCGACCTAGCACCTACCGTCCTCTACCTCATGGGGATTCCCATCCCCGTCGATATGGACGGTCAAGTGCTCACCGAGGTGCTGAAGCCGGAATTCGTCTCCCAGAACCCGCCTCTTTTCAGCGATCTGGGCTCCGACCGAGAACCAGGTCGAGATGTATATTCCCCCCAGGAGGAAGAAGAGGTTCGAGAGCGACTGAAGGGTTTTGGCTACGTAGCCTAGGGTTGTCCGTCAAGGATCCCTGTGGGAGAGGTATCGGTTGAATAGAAGGCGACTTCTATTAGGGTTAGGCGTGGGCCTCGTTCTTCTTCTCTTGGTCTTGGTCAAGGTAGACCTCCGAGCCACGGTGGCAACTCTCAAGTCGGCTAGTTACGGCTATCTGGTGCCTGCCGCTCTCTTCTTGACGCTCTTCCTGGCTCTCAAAGCGGTGCGTTGGAGCTATCTTTTGGGTTCCGCTGGAAGGGCGAGCCGGGAGCCGATCTTCTCCGCGGTCTTAGTGGGTTACTTTGGGAATCAGGTACTTATCGCCAACTCCGGGGAACTTTTGCGTGCCTTGGTCTTAGGACAGAGGGAGGATCTGAGCAAGAGCGCCATATTGGGCACCATAGTGATCGAGAAGATAATGGATGTCTCGGTGCTCTGCTTCTCTCTCTTGCTCCTCCTCTGGCTGATACCCTTGCCTACTTGGGTGGGCCAAGTAGGTTTGGTGGCCACTCTCATATTGGCTTTGGGCCTAGCCCTGGTGGCTCTTCTTCTCTATCGGAATCGAAGAGCCGTTGACCTCTTAACCTCCCTCTTGGGCCGTCTCTCCCCCGTTTGGGCCCAGGCTATGGCCAGGCTCTTTAACTCCTTCGTTGACGGATTGAGGGCTCTGGAACGGCGAGGGGAGGCCGCGGTGGCTTTTCTTTTGGGCTTTCCCATGTGGACCCTTCTAGTGATCAGTTTCTATTTCGTCGGGTTGGGGGCCGGCATCACCTTGCCCCCCCAAGCCTATATCCTCCCTATGGTGCTTGTCGCCTTGGGGGCTTTCATCCTCACACCTGGAGGGATGGGGACCTTGGAGTTCTTTGGTGTTAGTTCTCTGGCCATCCTCTCTGTGGATAGCGGCCCGGCTTTAGCCTTCGTCATCCTCCTGCGAGCAGTGCGTCTCCTGCCCATAGTCTGGGGTTACCTCCTCTTTAGCAAGGAGGGCTTCGGCTTGAGGAGCCTGAGGCGGGAGGCTTACGATACCTCCAACCCCCAAGACTGATCCCCTCATTCCCATTCTCGCCTCCGATGTGAGCGGACGCCAGGGGAGTGTGGTCAGGCACTGGCGGAGGTCTTATCTTTTCACCTTTACCTGTGTTGTCTCCAGGCGATGATGGAGGCCACACAACTCATTGCCTCCTAGGATGGAAAACGGTTATAATTGGCTATGGATCGTTTGCAGGGCAAAAAGCCACGAGGGTTGAATGCGCCTAGCCATCACCGGAGCCGAGGGACAGTTAGGTAGAAGCCTACGACAAGTTTTTGCTCATCAGGAGATGCTCCTCTTGGATTTGCCCCAATGGGACATCACCAGCGAGGAGACGATCTCCTTCCTTGTCCGATGGGCTCCCGATTTGGTCATCCATGCCGCAGCCATGACCGATGTGGATGGCTGCGAGAGGGATCCAGATGCTGCCTTCTCAGTAAATGGTCAGGGGGCGAAGAAGGTGGCCCGGGCTTGCCAGCGCTGCAACGCGACTATGGTTTACGTCAGCACCGATTACGTCTTCGAGGGCACAAATGATGAACCGTACCTGGAGAGCGACGAGCCCAACCCCATCAATATCTACGGGGCCTCCAAACTGGAAGGGGAGAGGCACGTTCAAGAACTCTTGCGACATCACTACATCGTGCGCACCGCTTGGTTATATGGCCCCAGGGGCAGGAACTTCGTGGAGAAGGTGCTACAACTGGCTGAGGAGCGCCCCGAACTTCACTACGTAGTTACAGAAGTGGGTTCCCCTACCTACACCCGTGATCTGGCGGAGGGCATATCCCGCTTGCTTGGACATCCCCGATATGGCATCTATCATCTGACCAATGAGGGGAGTTGCTCCCGGTATGAGTTCGTAAGAGCGATATTGGATCTGGGGGGAAGGGGGGAGCTCCCATTGTATCCGGCGGAAAGTTACCCCCGGCTGGCTAAGCCGCCGCCCCACGCTGTTTTGGCCAACGTCCGGGCTGCTAAGTTGGGGATCCGGTTGCGGCCTTGGCAAGAGGCTCTGGTTGCCTACTTCCAGGAACGGAGCGATGGTTAGTATAAATCCCTCGGCCAGTATCGTCATCCCCCATTGGAATAAAGCAGACTATCTCCCAACTTGCCTAAACTCGCTTTTAGGGCAGAGTTACCCCCACTTCGAGGTGATTCTGGTGGATAACGGCTCCACCGATGACTCGTTGGCCATCCTGCAAGGGGATTACCCTTGGGTGCAGGTGGTAGCCTTAGAAGCCAACCTCGGTTTCGCCAAGGCGGTCAACATCGGCATTCGGGCCACAAGGGGGGAACTGGTGGCCCTCTTCAATAACGACGTGGAAGCGGACTCGCGGTGGCTGGAGGAGTTGGTAGGCGCTCTAGGGCGACATCCCGAGGCTGGCATGGCCGCGCCTAAACTGCTGCTTTTCCATCGGCGAGAGGTGATCAACGCCGCAGGAGACGTTTATAGCCTCGATGGGGTGCCGGGGAACAGAGGGGTTTGGCAGAAAGACGAAGGGCAGTTCGATGAAGAGGAGTGGGTTTTTGGGCCTGGAGGGGCGGCATCCCTCTTCCGTCGCTCTATGCTGGATGCCATCGCCTTACCGACCGATGAAGGCCCCCAGGTCTTAGACGAGGAGTTTGTCAGTTACTGTGAGGATGTGGACCTGGCTTGGCGCGCGCAGTTGGCTGGCTATCGATGCATCTACGTACCCACTGCCCTGGCTTACCATCGTCTCAGCGCTACGGGAGGGGGAGCCCTGGCTAGTTATTACGTGGGGCGCAATTTCCTTTACCTCATGGTTAAAGATTACCCCACCTCCCTCCTGGTTAGGCATTGGCCGCGCATTCTGGGGGCACAACTGCGCATCGCCTGGGAAGCCCTGAAAGCCTGGCGAGGGGAGGCGGCCAGGGCGAGGCTCTGGGGGCAGATAGTGGGACTCTTAACCTGGCCCCGAATGCTGAAAAAGCGGAGAGTGGTGCAATCTACTCGCCGGGTGTCCGATGGATACTTGGAAGAGGTTTTGGAGTATGAACTTCTGGCCTCATCATCTTTGATATTGGAGCGATAGAGGGAAAGGGTTGAGATGGGGAACCATCATATCTCACGACGCAATTTCATAACTCAAACAATCGCTCTCTTAGGTCTAAGCCTGGCTAGTGTGAGGTGTCGCCTGGGGTTGGAGGAGGCAGAACAGCCTCTTACACCTAGCCCCATCACCACACCGACCTCCAGCCCGATCGCTACTTCCGCCCCTGAGCCTACACCGACACCAAAGACCACCGCAACGCCGACTCCTGAGCCGACTGATACACCAACCGCGGAGCCCATGGCAACGCCTGCCCCAGAACCTACCCCTACCCCTGGGCCATCTCTTGTTACTGTGGCCCTTGTGCGCGGGGAAGGGGTAGCCCAGATGGTGAGACGGGCGGTGGAGTTGGCTGGGGGGTTCACCGGGCTATCTTCTGGGGCCACGGTGCTTATCAAGCCCAACGTTAACTCCGATGACCCCTACCCGGGCACTACCAACCCAGAGGTGGTGAGGGCGGTGGTGGAGTTGGTGAAGGAGTATGGGCCTAGGCGGACCATAGTGGCTGACCGCTCGAATCCAGCCTATGATACCCTTCCCGCCATGAAGAAGGTGGGCATCCATCAAGCAGCTATCGAGGCTGGGGCCGAGGTTATGCCCTTGGAGGGTTACGAATGGGTAGGGGTCGATCCCCCTGGGGCCGAGAACTGGCCTGGCGGTTTCGAGTTCTCTGCCCTCCCCCAAGAGGTGGATTACATGATCACTCTGCCCGTCACCAAGACCCATTTCATCGCTGGCTACACTATGGCTCTCAAGAACACGGTGGGTTTGATACACCCCGGAAGCCGTAATCTCCTTCATTCCAGAGCGGGGCGTCAG
>JAUVHF010000171.1 GCA_030593425.1 Anaerolineales bacterium | reverse complement strand
AAGCAGGAGGAAGGAGTAGTAGTGGACGTAGAGGCTGAGGGCGGTGACGAAGACATAAGCGGCCCATATCCTCCTGGAGGCACCTTCTTCTAAGAGGCGGACGAAGAGGTAAAAGCCCAGAAGGGCCAGGAAGGCGGCGAGTGTGTACATCCTCGTCTCTTGAGAGTAGTAGACCTGGACTGGGGCCAGGGCCACTATGGAGGCTGCTATCAGGGCGGTGCGCCTTCCCATTAGGCGAGAGCCAAACCTGTACACCAGGGGCACCATGAGCGTCCCGAAGATGAGGGAGAGGTAGCGGACGGCAAATTCGCTCTTCCCCACGAGGAGTATCCAGAGGTGGAGGAGGTAGTAGTAGAGGGGAGGGTGAGCGATGCTCCGAGGGAGCCTCTCTCCTAGCCGCTCCAGTCTGGCGGTGGCCAGGTGGATGGTGGAGCCCTCATCCATCCACAGGCTCTGGAGATCCAGATGGAAGAGACGTAGAGCGAGGGCCAAGGCGATGATGGAAAGGAGGAGCAGGCCTCGCCTGTCGAAGGGTCGAGCCATAGGTGCTACTTAGCCCCCCAAGAGATCCGCTCCTCGGTCCACTGGTCCCCTGGAACGCCTGGGAGGGAGAAGAGCCTGCGCTGGCCTGTGCCATCCGCATTCATACCCCAGATCTCCCAGGAGCCGGTGCGGTTGGTGAGAAAAGCGATATGCTGACCGTCGGGGGACCAGGTAGCCAACCCATCTTGAGCCGAGTTGTTAGTGAGTCTCTGTGGTCCTCCGCCCGTGGAACTCACCTTCCATATCTCCCAATGGCCATCGGCCATCGACATGTAGAGCACTTGATTGCCGAAGCCATCGGTAGCGCGGTCTTGGCCGTGGGTGGTGATTTGGACCGCCTGTCCGCCCTCCTCACCGATGGTATAGACGCCACAGGCAGCCCCTGAGGCCCAAAAATCGCACCCGGTGAAGGCGATACGGTTACCAACCCAGAGGGTGTACCGTGCGCCGCGTACGTTCGTCCCATCAGGGCCCTTTATTGGCTCCCCCTCGGTGGTGGTGGGAGGACTTAGATCGGAGAGGATCTTCACCAACCTCTTTCCGGTGTTGAAGACGAAGACGATGCGGGAACCATCAGGGGACCAACTGGGCCAGGAATCCTCCAGGTGCCTACTTATCGCCCTTCGCTGACCTGCTGTGTTGTCAGGGTTGATGATGATGTGCTGGAGGTCATGCTGATCCGGATATTCGCCGTTGACTGCCAGGGTGTTCCCTTGAGGGTTGAAATCTGGCTGACGCATGCTATTCAAGATGCGCTGCTTCCCCGAGCCATCTATATTGGCCACATAGGTTTGGTATTTGCCTCCTTCGAAGATGGTGAAGGCGAGGCGACCCGAAAGAGCTGGCTGGGGGGTAGGGGTGGCCGTGGGTGTTGGTGTTGCGGTGGGGGTGGCTGTGGGCGTCAAAGGTGGGGTGGGCGTGGGTGTAGGGGGGGCTTCGGCCACCACCTCCTGGATCTCGATGGTCTTTAGCATCGCTTGGAAGATAGGCCAGGCTACATCATTCCAGGTGTCGGTGGGGGCCAGGGCCCAGAGGGCATAGAGCCTAGAATGCCGGACTGTGGCCGCCACATAGACCCGAGAGGGCGAGGGAACCGCCTCCCCGCTCATCTCTCCATGGACCGAGGCCCATTCTTGCCCGCTTATGTAAGCGGGCTCCATCTCGCCCACCTGGGTACCCGGCGGCAAGGTGGCTATCCTCTCTTCTAGAGCCTGGGTGTTACTCATCTCCGTTTCCAGGGGCAGGGAGGCGAAGATGAAAACGCTTCCCGCTAGGTGCTCCAGAGCGTCTTCGCTCTCGGCGAAGAGGGTCTGATTCTCCTGTTCGTCCAGGAGCCAGGTATCGGGGTAGAGGATGCTTAACCCCAGATCGGCCCTAATATAGGAAGCGAAAGTTACCATTGGCGGAGGGGGGCCAGCGCACTGTCCGAGACCCTCCTCGGCCGCGCCCAGATGAGGGTCGATGACCAGCGCCTGCTGGAACTCGGGAATAGCCTCCTCGCATCGTCCCAGGGCCAAGTAAGTCTCTCCCAGTTTTAGGTGAGCCAAGGCGTTCTGAGGATCTACGGCCGTGGCCATCTGGTACTGGGCGATAGCCTCCTCTAGTTGGCCCTGGACTACCAACTGATCGCCTAAGGCTACCAGTTCCTCTGGACTGGGCGTGGCCATCATCGTCGGGGTAGGGCTCTCTTCCCAGCGGGGCGTGGGGGCGGGAGGGGCTTTGAAGCCGATTTGGCGTCCCAAGAGATCGCTGAGAGCGGAACTTATGGGGTGGCTAGAGATGAGATAATCCGCGGCCACTACCACACCAAGGGAGAGACAGCAAGCGAGGATTAGACCAAGCGGGATGAGGGCTAGGAGACCTCTGGAGATGCGGCGGCGAGGCCGCACTTCTAGAGGCTGCTCGGGCATGGAAGGAACAGAGCCCCTCGGAGTCTCTTCAGAAGGAGGTGCCTCTCCAGCCTCTCCAGGGGGCTCGGCTCTGATCCATCGGGTCCCATCGTAAAAGTACCATTTTCCAGATTGAACGCCTATCATCCAGTAACGGCCTTGAGAATCCTGAACCTTGAGCCCCTCTAGTTGGGCTTTGAACTCCTCTTGGCTGATGGCTCCGGCATCGAGCCTTCCCTGCAGTTCGTCGAACCTTTCTCCCGCTTCTTTGAAGTCCATCCTTGCCCCCCTTGACACCTTATGGGCAAACCCTCCAAACGCCAACCGTCTCCTCATATAGAGCAGGTGACCGTTTTGGGGTATCTGCAACCTCTGGGCCGCCAAACATCTTATCACGAAAGCATAGGGATAGCAAGGTCGTCTCTTCTGTGCTAGAATGTTTGAGGAGGGGTTATGCGTTTTGATATCTTGACCCTTTTCCCGGAGATGTTTGAGGGCCCCTTTCGGAAAAGCATCGTGGGGAAGGCGATCGAGGCCGGGCTGGTTACAGTGGTCGTTCACAATTTACGTGACTATGCCACCGATAAGCACCGCACCACCGATGATGCTCCCTACGGTGGCGGCGGGGGGATGGTAATGAAACCGGAGCCTATCTTTCGGGCTGTGGAGAGGGTGTTGGGTGAGGAGAGGCCTTCGACGCGCGTGATCCTCCTTAGCCCTCAAGGACATCTACTTACCCAAGAGTTGGCCTGGGAGTTGGCTGCCCAGAACCGGATCCTACTCATCTGCGGACGATATGAGGGGGTCGATGACCGGGTTGGTCAGCATTTAGTGGACGACGAGATCTCCATCGGCGACTATGTACTCACCGGAGGGGAGATCCCAGCCATGGTCGTCGTCGATGCTGTGACCCGTCTTCTTCCGGGGGTCTTGGGCGATGCGGGAGCGGCGATGAAGGATTCTCACGCCGGGGGGCTTCTGGAGCATCCTCAATATACCCGCCCAGCGGCCTTTCGTGGCTACTCCGTGCCCGATCCCCTCCTCTCCGGCAACCATGCCAAGATCGCTCGCTGGAGGCGGAGGGAGGCGCTCCGACGCACCTTTGAGCGAAGGCCGGATCTCCTAAAAAAAGCCGATTTGACAGAAGAGGATAAGGAGTACCTGCGGGGGCTAGAGGAGTAGGCTAGAAACCGCCTCTTCTGAGCACGGCGAAATGGTGATGGCCTTTGCAGGAGAGATGGTGCGCATCGAGGCTACTTGGGGCACTGGGAGGGTTCTTCTAGAACTTTCCGTACCATAGATCTTAGTTGGGCCAATCTAAAGGGTTTATATATCCATCCTTGGGCTGCCGCCCGAAGTTCTCTGTCATTGCAACCCGGAGAGCCGGTCACCAAGAGCACTGGCAGTTGAGGATCCAACTTGCGAATCTCCATCACCGTCTCCCGCCCTCCCATCTCCGGCATCTTG
>JAUVHF010000215.1 GCA_030593425.1 Anaerolineales bacterium | reverse complement strand
GCCCGACATGGGGTCAAGGTCACACTATTCGAAATGCGGCCCCAGGCGATGACCCCGGCTCATCAGACCGGCGATCTGGCGGAGTTAGTCTGTAGCAACTCTTTGGGCTCAAACCTTGTAGATAGGGCCTCTGGCCTCCTGAAAGAGGAGTTACGCCGTCTGGGCTCCCTCATCGTGGCCTGTGCTGACCAGACAGCCCTTCCCGCGGGTGGAGCCTTAGCCGTAGATAGGGTGGCCTTCTCCAGAGCGGTGAATGAGCGGATATCGAGTCATCGCGGGATAGAGATACGCCGCCAGGAGGTGGAGCAGATACCTTCGCCTAGGCCGGTAATTATAGCCACGGGCCCTCTCACCTCCCAGGCTTTGAGCGCTTCCATAGCCGAACTCACTGGGGAGGAGTACCTCTACTTTTACGATGCCATGGCTCCCATCGTCACTTTCGATTCTATCGACCTAAGCAAGGTCTTCCGAGCCTCGCGCTACGCGAAAGACGATCACGACTATATCAACTGTGCTTTAAGCAGGGAAGAGTACTACCATTTTGTCGAGGAGTTGACAACCGCCAAGACCATACCTTTGCGGGAGTTCGAGAGGGATGCTAAGTTCTTTGAGGGGTGTCTACCTTTGGAGGTCCTGGCTCAGCGGGGGAGAGACAGCCTGGCTTATGGCCCCTTGAGGCCCACAGGCCTGGTCGATCCCCAGACGGGGAGGCGTCCCTATGCCGTCGTACAACTCCGCCAGGATGACTTCGCGGGGACTCTATACAACATGGTCGGTTGTCAGACCAACCTCCGCTGGGGAGAGCAGGAGAGGGTTTTTCGCCTCGTGCGGGGGCTGGAGCAAGCCGAATTCGTCCGCTACGGTCAGATGCATCGCAACACCTTCATGAACTCGCCGGCTCTTTTAGAGCCCACTATGATGTTCAGGCGCCAGCCAGGCGTCTTCTTCGCTGGCCAGATCACGGGCTCCGAGGGGTACGTGGCTGCTGCGGCCGGAGGGCTTACCGCTGGCCTCAGCGCCGCTCGTCTGATTCAAGGAGAGCCTCTTTTGGTCTTTCCGCCCACCACCATGGTAGGGGCTTTAAGCCATTATATCTCCCGGGCCCGAGAGCAGGATTTCCAGCCCATGAAGCCCAATTTTGGCCTCTTGCCTTCCTTGAAGATGCGAGGTAGGCGGGCTAGGTACAGGGCATACGCCGAGCGCGCACTAAGAGACCTAGCGACGTTCGTGTAGTCAGAGCCAAACCCAAACCTACACCACCACCTTCCCAAAGAGCACCCCTAGACTATGCGAAGGTTTTTGCAGCAACAACAAAACCTAGAAATATGCGATACGCCCAACCATTACGTTAGGAGGCACTCTTGACAAAGGAGATAACGCTTTCTGTAGAGCATTCTATGGAGCGCGGCTTCTTGGTGGGGCTAAAACTGAAGCGGCAGAAATCGGTCTGGCGGGCGGAGGACTCCCTTGAGGAGTTGGCCCAGCTGGCCCGCACCGCAGGAATCGAGGTGGTGGGATCCACTATCCAGCGCCTGGATCGCCCTCAGCCTGCTACCCTCATCGGCAAGGGAAAAGTGCAGGAACTCAAGGCTCTTAAGGGTGAACTCAAGCCTGATGTGATTATCTTCGATGAGGAACTCTCTCCCCGCCAGCAACGGAACCTTGAGGAGGAACTAGACCTCAAAATCGTCGATCGCACAGCCCTCATCCTGGACATCTTCTCCAAACACGCTCGCACTCATGAGGGAAGGCTCCAGGTCCAATTAGCCCAGTATGAGTACCGGCTGCCCCGTCTCACCCGTCTTTGGACCCACCTGGCCCGCCAGGTAGGGGGCACCGGGGCCCGTGGTCGCCCCGGCGGCGTGGGGGTCAGGGGCCCCGGGGAGACCCAATTAGAGACCGACCGACGAGAGATAGGGAGAAGGATAGCCCACCTGCGACAGCAACTGGAGGAAGTCCGTACCCATCGCCGCCTCTACCGCCGCCGACGTCGCCGGGCAGGCATCCCGGTGGTGGCCATCGTGGGCTACACCAACGCCGGCAAATCTACCCTCTTGAACTCTGTAGCCGGCTCAGATATCTTGGTTGAGGATAAGCTCTTCGCCACCCTGGACCCTACTACGCGGCGCGTGCCGCTTCCAAACGGGCGAGTGGCCCTCTTCACCGACACCGTGGGCTTTATCCAGAAACTCCCCACCCAACTGGTGGCCGCCTTCCAGGCCACCCTGGAAGAGATCGCAGAAGCGGACCTCCTCCTCCACATCCTCGACATAACACACCCCCACCTACGGGAGCAGAGCCTGGCCGTGGAGCAGACCCTAAGACAGATAGGGGCCGATGCTCGGCCCCTGGTGACCGCTCTTAACAAGATAGATCTCCTTACCTCCTCCGACAACCTACCACTTCTAGCAGAGATCGCTCGTCGCTACCCCAACTGTGTACCTATCTCAGCGCTCGAAGGGACCGGGTTGGACCTCCTGCTCACGCGGGTAGAAGAGGTCCTAGAGGAAGAGTTGATCCCCCTCAGAGTCCTCCTGCCGCACGGCGCCAACAACCTCCTGCGCCTTTTCCACCAGCGTGGCCTCGTGAAACTCGAAAGATACACGGAGCAGGGCGTAATCATACAGGGGAAACTACCCCAGGAGTTAGAGGCCAGATTCGACAAATACCTCGTATAGCCCTCCCTCTACATCCTC
>JAUVHF010000125.1 GCA_030593425.1 Anaerolineales bacterium | reverse complement strand
ACCAATCAACGGTTCAAATATCTTCTCTCTCAGGGTCAGACCGGGCTCTCCGTGGCTTTCGATCTTCCCACCCAGTTAGGCTATGACTCCGATCACCCTCTCGCCGAAGGGGAGGTGGGGAAGGTGGGGGTAGCCATCTCGTCCTTGCCGGATATGGAGGTTTTGCTTGAGGGGCTGCCCTTAGATCAGATATCTACCTCCATGACCATCAACGCCACAGCACCCATCCTGCTGGCTATGTATATCGCCGTGGCCCAGGAGCAAGGGGCGGCTCCATCCCGATTGCGAGGCACCACCCAGAACGACATATTGAAGGAATATGTGGCCCGAGGAACCTATATCTTCCCTCCCCAGCCCTCCATGCGGTTGGTCACCGACATCTTCGCCTATTGCCAGCAAGAGATGGCCCGCTGGAACACCATATCTATCAGCGGTTACCATATGCGGGAAGCGGGGGCTACAGCGATCCAGGAAGTGGCCTTTACCTTGGCCAACGCCATCGCCTATGTAGAAGGGGCTCTGGCTAAGGGTTTGGCGGTTGATGAGTTCGCCCCTCGCCTCTCCTTCTTCTTCAGTGCCCATAACGACCTCTTAGAAGAGATAGCCAAGTTCCGAGCCACGCGCCGGCTCTGGGCCCGCATCATGAAAGAGCGGTTCAAGGCAAAGGATCCCCGCTCCTGCGTGCTCCGCTTCCACACCCAGACGGCAGGTTCTACCCTCACCGCTCAGCAGCCGGAGAATAATATAGTGCGAGTGGCGATCCAAGCCCTGGCCGCTGTCTTGGGCGGAACTCAATCGTTGCACACCAACTCCATGGATGAGGCTCTGGCTTTGCCTAGCGAATTGGCGGTGCGGGTCGCCTTGCGGACTCAGCAGATCATCGCCTGTGAGAGCGAGGTCACCAACACCGTTGACCCCCTAGGGGGCAGTTATTGCTTGGAGAAGTTGACTCAAAAGATCGAGGAGGGGGCTCAAGATTACATCGATCGGATAGACGATTTGGGGGGAGCGGTCAGGGCTATCGAGGTCGGCTTTATGCAACGGGAGATCGGGGAGAGCGCCTACAAATATCAGCGGGAGATAGAGGAGGGGAGCCGGGTGATCGTGGGGGTTAACCGCTTCACCAGCGCTCAAGAGAGGCCCAAGAGCCTTCTACGAGTGGATCCCCAAGTACGAGAGAAGCAGATGGAGCGGTTAATCGCTTTACGGAAGGATCGAGATGGCGATGAGGTCAAAAGAGCGTTAGATGAACTTAAGAGTAGGGCTGAAGGGGGTGGGAATCTCATGCCCCCCATCCTGAAGTGTGTGGAGGCTCATGCCACCTTGGGGGAGATAAGC
This sequence comes from Anaerolineales bacterium, assembly GCA_030593425.1. Lineage (GTDB taxonomy): Bacteria > Chloroflexota > Anaerolineae > UBA7937 > UBA7937 > UBA7937. The sequence goes on along the minus strand of JAUVHF010000125.1, from coordinate 3,839 downwards.
GATGTCCTGCGGATGGTATTTGGAGAGTATAAGCCAACAGGTAGTCTTTGAAATAAGCCCTAGAGTTTCTGGCTATGATAGCCAAAGCGATGACTGGCGAAGGAGGCGTTCGTGATAAAGAAGATTGACCATATCGGTATCGCCGTAAAGGGTATAGAGGAGACGTTGGCCTTCTATAAGACCCTTGGCCTCAGGTTGGCTCATACCGAGGCGGAGTCTGAGCAGCGAGTGGTGGTAGCCTTTCTGCCCGCTGGGGAGAGCGAGGTGGAACTGATCGAGCCCATAGACGAGGAGGGGCCGATAGCCAGTTTTCTGGAGAAGCGGGGGGAAGGGATGCACCATATCTGCTTTGAGGTGCAGGAGATAGAAGCGATATTGGCTCGCCTGGAGGAGAGAGGGGTGGAACTGATCGATAGGGAGCCCCGCATAGGCACGGGAGGCAAGAAGATAGCCTTCGTCCACCCTAGAGATGCCCATGGTGTTCTGATAGAGTTGTACGAGAAACTTCCCGATGAGAAGATACCTCCCCTGGTGGATCTGGACGCCTTGCGAGAGAGGCTGCGGTTACAGAGCGAAGCCGCACGGGAGAGGTTACGGCTACAAAGTGAAGCCGCTCGAGCGGGGATAGAGGGTTTCCTATCGGCTTTGCAAAAGAAGGACAACGGCCGAGGCGAAGAGTAGAGACACTGGGGAGAATAGAGTGGGACTGAAGCGGGGGTTGGTGCAGGTATACACCGGTGAGGGGAAGGGGAAGACGACGGCCGCGCTGGGCCTGGCTATGCGGGCAGCGGGCCATGGCCTGAAGGTCTATATCATCCAATTCATGAAAGGCTGGCCCAATTATGGGGAACTGAAAACTGTGGGCGGCCATCCCCAAATCACCCTCCGACAGTTTGGCCGGCCGGAGTTCGTAGATCCGGAGAAGCCAGAGCCTGTGGATAGAGAGATGGCCCAAGAGGCTCTCCGAGAGACACGCCGGGTTCTCACCTGCGGCTCTTATGACTTGGTGATCCTCGATGAGGTTAATGTGGCCTTGAAGTACGGGCTGATAGAATTAAGAGATGTTCTGGCTCTCATAGAGGAGAAACCGAAACATCTAGAGTTGGTCCTCACAGGGCGGTACGCCCCTCCTGAGGTCATCGAGCGGGCAGATCTGGTCACCGAGATGCGGGAGGTAAAGCACCCCTACCGAATAGGGATAGAAGGTCAGGAAGGGATCGAGTATTGATTTGCTCTACTGGTTGATAGGCAGTAGAGGAGGTCGCTAGAATGGAGAAGGACGATTTAGAGAGGCTGGGGGAGAGCCGGGCCAGATGGGAGGGGACTCTTAAGGGTCGCCTAGCGAACTACCCCGAGGGGAGGGAGGGTTTCTTTACTATGTCGGGGATACCCGTCGAACGCCTCTACACACCCGGGGAGGTGAAGGATCTGGATTACCTGCGGGACCTGGGCTTCCCCGGTGAGTACCCCTTCACCAGAGGCATCCATCCCACCATGTATCGGGGGCGGTTTTGGACTATGCGGATGTTCGCCGGGTACGGGACCGCCGAGGAGACCAACGCCCGCTTTAAATACCTCTCAGAGCACGGGGAGACAGGGCTCTCGGTGGCCTTCGACTACCCTACCCTCTACGGCTACGACACCGATGACCCGGAAGCGGAGGGGGAGTTCGGCAGATGTGGGGTGGCTATCTCCTCCCTGGCCGATATGGAGATCCTCTTTGAGGGTATCCCCCTCGATGAAGTGACCACCTCCATGACCATCAACGGGCCGGCGGCGGTGGTCTGGGCGATGTATATAGCCGCAGCGGAGAAACAGGGCGTCCCCCAAGAAAAATTGGGAGGCACTATCCAGAACGACATCTTGAAGGAATATATAGCCCAGAAGTCGTTCATCTTCCCCCCCGAGCCCTCTATGCGCCTCATCGTGGATACCTTCGAATACGGTTCCAAATATGTGCCTCGCTGGAACACCATCTCCATAAGCGGCTACCATATCCGCGAGGCAGGGGCTACGGCGGCCCAGGAGTTGGCCTTTACCCTGGCCGACGGCTTCGCCTACGTGAAAGAGGCGGTGAAGCGGGGGCTCACACTAGATGATTTCGCTCCCCGCCTCTCCTTCTTCTTCAACGCCCATAGCGACTTCTTCGAGGAGATCGCCAAATACAGAGCCGCCAGAAGGATATGGGCCCGCGAGATGCGAGAACGTTTCGGGGCCAAGAACCCGCGATCTTGGTGGCTCCGCTTCCACACCCAGACGGCGGGGGTCTCCCTCACCGCGCAACAGCCAGAGAATAACGTGGTGCGGGTGGCTATCCAGGCGCTGGCCGCCATCTTGGGGGGGACACAATCGCTTCACACCAATTCCATGGATGAGGCTTTGGCCTTGCCCAGCGAGGTGGCAGCACGAGTCGCCCTCCGCACCCAGCAGATCATCGCCCACGAGAGCGGAGTGACCAACACCATCGACCCTCTGGGCGGGAGTTACTACCTTGAGGCCCTCACCAATCGCCTAGAGCAGGAAGCCTACCGGATATTCGAGGAGATCGAGGCCCTGGGAGGTGTGATCCCAGCCATCGAGGTGGGCTACTTCCAGCGGAAGATAGCGGAGAGCGCCTACAAATATCAGCGAGCCATCGATAGCGGCGACCGCACTATCGTGGGGGCAAACAGGTATCAACTTGATGAGCCCTTGCGGATACCCCTTCTTCGCATGGATCCTGAAGGGGAGAGGCGACAGAGGCAAAGGTTGGCTAGGGTGCGGAGGGAACGGGACAACGAAGAGTTGAGGAGGAGGCTTGAGGCCTTACGAGAAGCAACAAAGGGCTCAGAGAACTTGATGCCCTATATTCTAGATGCGGTGAAAGCCCACGCCACCCTGGGAGAGATCTGCGGGGTGTTGAGGGAGGTCTTCGGAGAGTATAGAGAGTCGGTGGTGATTTGACTTTAATCGATTGCCGAAGGGAGACAAGATGGCCAAGAGAATAGAGATAAAGCGGGAGGAGCGCAAATATCAGAACCGAGGGGTGGAGATAGACCTCCCCGCGGCCTACGATGAGTTGGAGGAGGAGAGCATCGCCGCCATCCAAGATGCTCTCTCCTCCTACCCCAAAGCCTGGCAGATGTACGAGATATTGGTGGCTGACCCTGAGGTGCGGGCCAACTGGGATATGGCGGACTACATCGCCGTCACTAAGTTGCACTTCAACGACCACGGGGAGGTGCACGCCAAGGTGGCCGCGGCCAGCGCGGTGAAGATGCTGGAACTTTTGGTCGAGGCGGGGATACAGCCCGATGTGGTCACCTCCGGCGCGGGAGACCTGGACGACGCCTTTCTGGTGGTCCTCACCGGGGCTCTCCTTCACGACTTAGGTAACCAAGTCCATCGGGAGGAGCACGCCCACTGGGGGGTCTATCTGGCTTTGCCCCTCTTGGATCGCTTGATGCCTCAGATCTACGAGGACCCGGAGCAGCGGATCGAGCTGCGGAGTTTCATACTCCATAGCATCCATTGCCACGGTGTGGAGCCGGAGCCCTTGACCTTGGAGGCGGGGCTAGTGGCGGTGGCCGATGGCTGCGACCTCACTAAGGGGCGAGGGCGGATGGCCTTCGATTTGGGGAATATCAATATTCACTCCGTCTCCGCCCTATCCATCGACCGGGTGATTATCGCCAGGGGGGAGGAATACCCGGTGGAGATAGTGGTCCAGATGTGCAATTCGGCGGGAATCTTCCAAGTGCAGGAGACCTTGACAGATAAGATACTGCATAGCCCGCTGGCGGGTCACGTCACCGTGCGAGCCACCACTCAGCCCGAGGACAGGCCCATAGATACCCGCA
>JAUVHF010000066.1 GCA_030593425.1 Anaerolineales bacterium | reverse complement strand
AGAGAGCGTCAAACTGCGACGCGAGGAGGCAGATTTGAAGCCCACAGGGCTCATAACTTTGACCACCGATTTCGGGATGCAGGACGGCAATGTGGGGGTGATGAAAGGGGTGATATACGGCATAAACCCCCAAGCCAGGATAGTGGATCTCAGCCACGATATCGAGCCTCAAAAGATCGCCCAGGCGGCTTTCGTCCTCTCACGCCACTACCGCTATTTCCCTGCCGGCGCCATCCATCTGGTGGTTGTCGATCCCGGCGTGGGGAGTGAACGTCGAGCCTTGATCGTTCAAACAACCGAGGCTTTCTTCGTGGCTCCCGACAACGGCGTCCTTACCTATGTGGTTCATGATGCCCGCCGTGCAATTAAGCATATCATCGGTATAAGTAACCCTAGATTCTGGCTGCATCATATCTCCCATGTCTTCCATGGCCGCGATATCTTCGCTCCGGTAGCCGCTCATCTCTCCCTGGGTGTCCCGGTCTTCGCTTTCGGGGAGGAGGCAAACGATCTGGTGACCTTCCCTCTTCCCCAGGTAGAGAGGAGGGAGGGGAAACTCAAGGGCCAAGTGGCTCATATCGACCGCTTCGGGAACCTCTTGACCAACATCTACCGGCGAGACCTATTATCGTGGAGAGAGATCAAGGTGAGGGTTCGAAACCGGGAGATCGCTGGACTTTCCCGAACCTACGCCGACGGCCAGGAAGGGGAGGTGATCGCTTATATCGATAGTTCTGAGGAGTTGGCGGTGGCGGTGGTTAACGGCAGCGCACGGGATCTGTTGGGCGCCCAGGTGGGGGATGAGGTGGAGGTCGTTGGCCAATGATCGTTGCTCGGGAGGGTATGCTCTATCTCGCTCCTCTAGTTGCCCTTCTAGGGGGCGCTCTCTTGGTTTTCTCCAACGCTCGGTATGGTAGGCTTCTGGCGCTATTATCGGCGGCAGCCGCGTTTCTCTTCACGGTGGGCATCGTTGCTCGCCCTGGCACCCTACTTCTCAGCGGCTCGGAGGAGACAGGCCTTCTCCTCTACGCCGGAGGGCCCGGTTTGATTTTCGCCCTACTAGTCACCTTCGTCATCCTGGTGAATATAGGGGGTCGATTCTCAAGGAGAGAAGAGGCACCCGTTTTTGCTTCGACTTTGCTTTTGGCGGCTGGAGGGCTCATCTTTCTCCTCTCCCACAACCCTCTCACCCTCTATCTTGGCTGGGGACTCTTGGACTTGAGTATCCTCTTTGTCCTCGCCCAGGGGGCCTCACCCCGCACGGCGACCAGGGCGATGATCATCAATTTCACCGCTAGCTTGGCTCTTCTCTTCTCCCTCCTGGCCGCCGCCTCTTTGGAGGGCTCCCCTATGAGCCCCCAACTCTTGGCCCTCTTGATAGTTCTCGCCTCTTGGGTTCGCTGGGGGCTATATCCGGTTCAGATGGTTCATATCGCCGCGGAGGAGATACCCTTTCTATCGGGGAGCGCCTTGCAAACGGTCACCTTGGCCACTGGAGGTTACTTTTTGACCCTCTACGGGTGGCCTCGGTTGGAGGGGGTTCCAAGAGCGGTTCTCCTTCTCTTGGCTGGGTTAGCCCTCCTCTATGGGGCTCTCTCTACCTGGCGGAATCCCACAGGGATCCCGAGGGAGAAGAGGCTCTGCCTCTACTTGGCCCAAAGCCAGATGGGGCTATTGGCCTTGGGCCTCTTGGCTGGAGGTACGGGCGGTGGGCAGGCCGTTCTACTGCTAACGGTGAGCTTGATCTTGGCTCTGAGCGTCCTGCGGGTGGGGATGGAGGCCCCTCGTCAGCGCCTTGTAGTTAAGGTTGCTTTGGGCGTCGGCGTAGCCTCTTTGTGTGGTCTCCCTCTGACGGCGGGATTCGCTGCTCGCTGGCTGATCTACGACTCTCTTCTTCGGCAGGGCGAAGGGCTGATAGTGGGTCTGGGGGCCTTGAGTTCGGCGTTGATCGTCGCGCCTCTTCTTAGATTATTCATCACTCCTGGGCCTGACCGTGGCAGGCAAGGGCGCGGGGAATGGGCCTCCGTGGCCACCCTTTGGCTCTTGGCTGGTCCCTTGCTCATCCTGGGGCTCTACCCTCAAATAGCCTTGGTGAGGCCGGAGGCGATCTCTGAGTCGTTCCCCTCCCTTGCCCAGTTATGGGGCGCGCCCTCTTCCCTTCCTATCTGGGCGGCCATAGTTTTGCCCCTTTTCTTGGGCTATCTGGCCTTTTCCCAAAGGGATACTTTCGTACGCTTCCAGGAGCGGTTGCTCCCTAGAGCCCGGCCTTTCTGGGAACGGATACTTTCGTACTTGGATCTAGAGGGGCTCTATGGAGCCCTAGAGGGAGTAGGAGCAAAGATACGTTCTGGCTTGAGAGGGGTAGTTATGGTAGTTGAAGGGGGGTCTTTGGGCTGGCTCCTCCTCTTGGCTTTCATAGTGGGCCTTTTCCTGTGGAGGGGATAGCCCCTTAGTGAGGGATCGATGCTCTTTTCAGGGGAACAGTTAGTTTGGGGGTTACTTTTCACCGCCGGCCTGATCGCAGTAGTTGAGGAGTGGCGGATCTCCCTTTTGGCCCTTCTCATTCAGTATGCTCTGGTGGGCTTTCTTCTCTCCGGCTCCCTTTCTCCTTCTCTCGCCCTAGCCAAGATAGCGACGGGAGGGATGATATTTTTTATCCTTTACCCAACCGCATGGCGGGGCCGAGGAAGACCACCCGCAAAAATAGCGAGCCAGGAGCGAACGTTCGCTACCTCCTCCCCTTTTCGCTTGGTCGGTTCCGCGCTGATCGGGCTGGTAGCCTATGGGTTGCTCCACCAGTACCCCTGGGAAGGGGTGCCGACCCATCTGGCTTTCGCTTCTAACTTCTTGATGGCTATGGGGCTCTGGACCGTGATTCTGGGTCGAGGCCCTTTCCGCATGGGTTTGGGACTCCTCACCTTCCAGATCGGCTTCGAGTTGCTCTTCACTGCTTGGGAGAGGAGCCTCCTGGTAGCCGGTCTCTTGGGTTTGGTGAACATCCTCTTGGCCCTGGCGATTCCCTACTTGGAGGCGGTGGGGTTGGCCCGTAGAGGGGTGGAAAGATGACCCCTCTTTGGATCATCGTCGTGCCTTGGATCATGGCGCCGTGGGTCTATCTCTTCCGTCGCCGCTCCACTATCGCCGCTCTTCTTTCGGCGGGGACCAGTCTGGCGGTAGCGGTTATATGCTTCCTGCTCTCTCCCGATCAGACGGTCTGGATCTTGGGAAGGGGGCTTCTCTTCGACCCTTGGCGGCGGTGGCTCCTTCTTTTCCTTTTCGCCGGGGCGGTTCTCCTCTTCCTCTATTCCTGGCACCTGTCCCAAGGCTGGTCCTTTTTCCCCTTCCTTCTGGTTATCTTGGGGCTCCTCGCCGGCTCGGCGATGGTCGATAACTTTCTCCTGGCGGTCCTTCTCTTGGAGTTGGCGGGGATAATCCTCGCCTTTCTGATCCAAGGGGGTCCGCGAGCGGACCCAAGAGTAGCCATGGGGTATTTGGTCCCTTTGATCATAGCCGGCTCTTGTCTCATCCTCTCTACCCATCTCTTCGATCTCGTGGCCCTCTATCCGGAAGATCTGGCCTCCGTGCGGCTGGCGATGACGACTTTGACCCTGGGGTTCGGGATACTACTGGCCGTGGTGCCCTTTCATCTGTTTCTCCCTGCGGTGACCCAGGAGGCCCCCCCTATGGTCGCCACTTTTCTCCTCGGTTTCTACCAAGTAGTGGCCCTATCGCTGATGGTGGGGCTTCTCGATCGCCAGCCTGGACTGGGCAGCGAGGCCTTCGACCTGCTTCTGGTGGCTGGCCTCATCACCGCTTTGGGAGGGGGAGTCTTCGCCTTCCTAGAGAGGGCTCCAGGACGCCTTCTAGCCTATGGAGCAATAAGTGACTTGGGTCTCATCCTGGTAGGCTTAGGGACCGCCTCTGGAGTAGGGGTCGCCGGGGCTATGGCCCATCTAATCAACCGATCCTTGGCTATAGCGTTGGTGGCTATGAGTTGGGGGGTCATAAGCGAGCGGTACGGAGGCCAGAGATCTGTCATGCCTATGGGTGTGGCCAGGGCCCTCCCTTGGGCTACTCTGGGCTATATCCTGGGGGGGCTGACCCTAGCGGGCTTCCCCCTGACAGGGTTCGCCACCCGGTGGCCGATCTACCTCGCCCTCCTCCCTCACAACCCCCTCTACACTTTTGGGCTCATCCTGGGGGGCTTAGGTATCGCTTGGGGCTATCTCCGTTCGCTCACCCCCATCCTGGGAAGGGGGGAAAGACCCCCGGGGGGTAGGGAACCCGTCTTAGTAGCGATGATGATCGTGGCTTTAGTGGGCACCTCTCTTCTCCTGGGGATCTATCCAGATTATCTCCTGGAGCCGCTACGGAATATGGTGGAAGGCTTCTCCTTCGTTGGAGGGTGACCCCTATTTGTGCTTGACAATAATTTCTTGGTAGAATATAATCGCGGGTGTGTAGGTCTATCTCCTAGCGCGAGATGCGTGCCTCTTGCTGATAGAGGTGCAGGATGGGCGAGCGCTCCTCTTAAGGAGTCTATTTGGCTCCTGGGGGGTGATGGCCGGCGGTAGTGGGCTGAGTGGTCATTGCCCCTTACCATTCTCCTCAGGCGAGAGGTATCAGGGGTCTCGGCGGCGCCCTGGGAGTCGGGGGAAAGACCGAGATTTTTTGGTGTTTTGGGGGAGATTAAGCATGGGGGATCTAAGAGTCTCAGGAGAGGAGAATCTCGACGAAGCCTACTGGAAATCGCTTCTGAAAGAGGCGGAGCAGGTGAGCTCCTTGGGGGAGGAGGTCGTAGAAGAGGTGGAGGCCCTTCAAGGAATGGATGAGGAGGCTTGGCGAGCCGCTGAGGAGAGCCTCTCTAAGGGAGAGATCCTGGAACTTCAAGTGAAGGGGTGCAATCGTGGAGGGCTCCTGGTGGATTGGAGGGGGATCACGGGCTTCGTCCCCGTTTCCCATCTAGATGGCCTCCCCAGCGGCCTGAGAGAAGAAGAGTTGCGGGAGGAGTTGGCTCTTCGTGTAGGCCAAACTCTTAGGCTGAAGATCATCGAGGCAGAACCCGAGAGGGGACGCCTCGTCCTCTCTCAAAGGGCGCTGGGATGGACTGAGGACCCTCAGAGGCTTCTGGAGAACCTCATCCCAGGAGAGGTACGACGGGGTCAGGTGACCAGGCTGTGCGATTTCGGTGCCTTTGTGGATCTGGGCGGCTTCGATGGTCTGCTTCATATCTCTGAACTCTCTTGGCGTCACGTGGAGCACCCTAGAGAGGTTTTGGAGGTGGGCCGGGAGACGGATGTCTATATCCTTGATGTGGACAGGGAACGTAAGAGGGTGGCCCTAAGTCTCAAGCGTCTAGAGCCAGATCCTTGGTCCCTTGCCGCTGAGAAGTACGAGGTGGGCCAGATTGTGGAAGGGACTGTAACTAACGTGGTCGATTTTGGTGCTTTTGTGCGTGTGGAAGAGGGGTTGGAGGGTCTGATCCACATCTCCGAGTTAGCAGAAGGGAACTTCTTGCACCCCCACAACGTGGTCCAAGAAGGGGATGTGGTGAAGGCGCGCATCTTGAACATCGATCCCACCCGGAGACGGATGGGCCTTAGCCTGAGACAGGCATAGATCTTGTTTGGGAGGAGGTGAGGTATGTAGTGGCCACAGTGACTTTGAGACCTGGCGAGTCGCAAGAGGCACTCTTGAAACGGTTCCGGAAGGAAGTGGCGCAGGCGAGGATCCTTAGCGTTTGTCGCGAAAAGAGATGGTTTGTCTCCAAAGGTGAGTTGCGCCGCAAGCAGCGGAAACGCGCTCTCCGCAAGATGAGGAAGAAGCAAAGGCAACTAGAAAGGCGTAGGTGGTAGCAAGAGGCCGGGTTTTAGGCCTTTTGCTACCATGGTGCTTTTCCCGAAGGGATACTTTACGTAGATATGGCGCGAAAACGCTCTCCAAGGCGATCCCGACGGAAGCCCCGAAAGGCCAATCGGCTTTGGCGTTGGGAGGTGGTAGGGCTGGTGGCCATAGTCGTCGGGCTATTCGCCTTTCTCAGTTTACCCCCCTTTGGCCAAGGAGGTTGGATAAGCGATAGGTGGGCTCTCCTCCTACGCCAAGCCTTCGGTTGGGGGGCTTACCTCGCCAGCGGAGGGCTCATAGCGGGAGGGTTTCTCCTTTTCCTACGCCGGAGGGAGTGGTGGGGAGAGCAAAAAGAGCGGCTCTGGGGTGTAGCCATCCTCTTCTTGGCCTTTTTGGGCCTGGTCCATCTTCTCTCTCCTGCCCTCGACCCCTGGGCTTTGGCTGGGGAGGGAGGCGGAGGGGGCTATTTGGGTTGGGCCATAAGCAGGGCCTTTGCTCTTGCTTTGGGAAGGCTGGGGAGCGGTTTAGCCCTTCTCATTGTAGGAGGGGTGGGGTTGTTCCTCGTCGCTCAGGTAAAGGCTGAGGAGATGAGGCGAGGAGTCCAGATAGTCGCTCAAACCCTCTCCTCTCTCTTTCGCCGGGAGGTTGCCCCTCGCCCCAAGAAGGGCGAGGCCCGGCCAAAAAAGAGCCCTTCTGCCCCTCCCAGAATTGCGCGGCCAGCGAAGCCTGAGAGTATCCCCGTACAAACTAAACTCCCAATCGAAAAAGCCCCCGTGCCAAGACCGGGGGATAAAAGGCTCCCTGCTCTCGATCTTCTGAACAAGAGCCAATATCGTGCCGCCAGCGAGGCGGATGTGGAGCGAAAAAAGCACATCATCGAGGAGACCTTGGCCAGTTTTGGGGTGCCCGCCAAGGTGGTATCCACAAGTCAGGGCCCTACCGTCACCCAGTTCGGCGTGGAGCCTGGATATATAGAGGGGCGCAGGGAGGGGGAGAGGCAAAGGAAAGTCAGGGTCAGCAAGATCACCTCCTTAGACAAAGATTTAGCCTTGGCCTTAGCCAGCGCCCCTATAAGGATCGAGGCTCCCGTTCCTGGCCGTTCGGTGGTAGGGATCGAGGTGCCGAAGAGCGAGATTTCGCTGGTGGCCCTGCGGGGGGTGATGGAATTGGAGGCTTTCCAGAAAGCAAAGGAGAGTTCCCCTTTGACCATCGCCCTGGGTCGGGATGTCTCCGACCAGCCGGTGATCGCCGATTTGGCTCTCATGCCCCATCTTCTCATCGCCGGAGCCACCGGCTCGGGAAAGAGCGTCTGCCTCAGTTCCATTCTCACCTGTCTCCTCTTTCAGAACTCTCCTGCTCGACTAAGATTCCTTCTCGTGGACCCCAAGATGGTGGAGTTGGTTCATTTCCGTGGCCTTCCCCACCTGCGTGGCCACGTGGTAAGGGAGGTGGCTGAGGTGATACGCTCCCTTCGCTGGCTAATGCAGGAGATGGATGCCCGCTACCAGGATTTCGCCCAGGCAGGAGCCAGAAACATTGAGGACTACAACTCTTTGCGTGAGGGTAGGGGCGAGGATCCCATCCCATACATCGTGGTAGCCATCGACGAGTTGGCCGATCTGATGATGATGGCTCCTGATGAGATCGAACGTCTCATCTGTCGGCTGGCCCAACTCTCCCGAGCCACGGGGATACATCTCGTCATCGCTACCCAGCGCCCCTCGGTGGATGTGGTTACCGGCCTCATCAAGGCCAACTTCCCGGCTCGCATATGTTTCGCCGTCTCCTCTCAGGTAGATTCCCGAGTGGTTCTCGATACGGCCGGAGCGGAGACCCTTCTTGGGCGGGGCGATATGCTCTATATGGCTCCCGATTCATCGAGCCTGGTGCGGCTTCAGGGCTGCCTCGTCTCCGATGAGGAGATCGCTAAAGTGGTCGCTTTTTGGCAGCGGGAGGTCGGTCTCTCTGCTGAGCAAGAGGTGATCCCTTGGGAGGGCGAGATAGAGGCAGAGGCGGAGGCGAAGGGAGACGACGAATGGTTCGAGAAGGCTAAAGCCGAGGTGATGCGGCATGGGCAAGCCTCGACTTCCTTCTTGCAGAGGAAATTGAAGATCGGATACCCTAAGGCGGCGCGCCTCATGGACCGATTGGAGGAGGAAGGCATCGTGGGGCCCATGGAATCGGGGGGGCGCTCTCGTGAAGTGCTCGTAAGGGAGGAATCACCAAAGGACATATAGTCAGAAAAGGTAGTATATGGCCCGCAAACGGCAGCAGAAGACCAGCAAGAAGGAGAAGATCGAGGCCGAGGGCACGGTAGTGGAGGCGCTGCCCAACGCCATGTTCCGGGTACGGTTGGACAGCGGACACGAGGTGTTGGCTCATATCTCGGGCCGCATGAGGATGTATTATATCCGTATCCTTTT
>JAUVHF010000012.1 GCA_030593425.1 Anaerolineales bacterium | reverse complement strand
ATCCTGGCTTGGGGGTTTATGCCGTATATCACCCCTTTCATCACCCCCACATTGCCGTCCTGCATCCCGAAATCGGTGGTCAAAGTTATGAGCCCTGTGGGCTTCAAATCTGCCTCCTCGCGTCGCAGTTTGACGCTCTCTACCCCTTATGTTATCATCACGACATCCAATTCTAGCATTTTGCTCCTCTCAGTGCAACGAACCAAAGGTTGCCTATGGAAGAAGAGACCCTTCTGACCGAGGAAGAGATAGACCTCACTAGGCAGAAGAAGGCTAAGGAGTATGCTCACCTCAGACACCTCCTGTTTTTGGCAAATCTGGCTCTGGGAGGTATATACCTCCTCGCCTTCCTCCGGGGGCCCTCCCAAGCCCTCAAGGCTTGGTCTCTGAGTCTGACTTCCCACCCCCTCCTGGCGGTGGCTCTCTACTTTTGGGCCTGGGCCCTAATCTACGGAGCATTGCTCTTCCCTCTGGAGTATTACGGTGGCTTCGTCCTCCCCCACCGGTATGGCCTCTCCACGCAGACCCATAAAGGGTGGGGGCTCGACCGGGCTAAGAGCCTCTTTTTGGGCCTCCTCTTGGGGACCCTAACCCTGGAGGTGATCTATTACCTGTGGCGGGCTTTTCCTTCCCTTTGGTGGTTGATAGCCGGCCTCTTTATCTTACTTTTTACCATCCTCCTCACCAATCTAGCCCCGGTCCTCCTTCTCCCCCTCTTCTTCCGGCTCACACCCCTACCTGAGGGAGAGATCGCAAAGAGGCTAACCGACCTGGCCGAACGAGCGGGCACCAAGGTGCGAGGTGTCTTCACCATAGATCTCAGCAGCAAGACCAGAGCAGCGAACGCCGCGCTGGTAGGCATGGGGAATACCCGCCGCATCGTATTGGGTGACACCCTCAATGAGGGTTACTCCCCCGATGAGATAGAGACCATCCTGGCCCACGAGTTGGGTCACCACGTGCATGGCGACATGGCCCGGGGCATCATCCTTCAATCGGCGCTAATACTCTTCGGATTCTACCTAACTCATCTGGCCTTGAACTGGGGGGGGCCTCTTTTGGGCTTTGAGGCCCCCCACGATATCGCCGCCTTGCCTCTCTTCGCTCTGAGTATGGGCGCCTTTCTAGTGATAACCACCCCTTTGGCCAACCTCTACTCCCGTTCCCGGGAATGCGCGGCGGACCAGTACGCTTTAGAGATGACTCGCCATCCGGAAGCCTTCATCTCCATGATGGCCAAGTTGGCCAACCAGAACCTGGCCGATGTGGAACCTGAGCCCTGGGTGGAGTTCCTCCTCTATAGCCACCCCGCGATAGGTAAGCGGATTAAGCAGGGGAAAGAGTTTAAGAGAGCTATGGCTAGCCGCCGAACCCCTTACAGCCGCCGCGGCAACTACCAGAAGTACCTCAACCCCAACCCTCTGCAGCAGTATCTCATCCGGCGTTTCCACCAGCGGGTGGGAGAACTGGTGAGAGAGACGGGGGCTATCCACATCCTCGATGCCGGCTGTGGCGAAGGGTTCACCATCGAGAGGCTAGATAGCGACTTTCCCATCCAAGGGGTGGATACCGATCTCTCCTCCCTACTAGAAGCGCGGGAGAGAAACCCCAACTCCGATTTCTACCTGGGCGATATCCGAGACCTGCCCCTCTCCTCCCAGGCCTTCCCCCTGACACTCTGTTTAGAGATCCTAGAGCACCTTCCCGACCCCCATCCCGCTCTTGAGGAGTTGAGAAGGGTGACCTCCCGCCACTCCTTGATCAGCGTCCCCCACGAGCCCTTCTTCAGGCTAGCCAATCTGCTGAGAGGCAAGAACTTGAGAGCCTGGGGCAACGACCTGGAGCATATCCATAATTGGACGGCTGGAGATTTCATCCGCCTTCTGGAGGGGTACTTCGAGATCGAGAAGTTGGTCTACTCCTTCCCTTGGGTGATAGCCTTGTGTCGCAAAGCGTGAGAAAATGGGCGGCTTTTGGCCTCCTCCTCACCCTCATCGCCCTCTACATCGCGGTCTTCTCCCTCATGTCCATTCGGAGGCATGAGACCCTCTACTCCAACGCCTTCGACCTAGGGAATATGGACCAGGCGCTCTGGAACACCCTCCAGGGACGGATCCTCAGGTTCACCAACTGGCCGGGGGGGACAACCCGCCTGGCCGCCCATGTGGAACCGATCCTCGTACCCCTCTCCCTCCTCTATATTCTAAAGAGCGACCCAAGAACCCTTCTCGTTTTTCAGACGGTGGTCATGGGCCTAGGTGCTCTCCCAGCCTACTTTCTGGCCCGCCTGAAACTGAAAGATGATTGGGCTGCTCTCCTCTTCCCCTTGGCTTACCTCCTCTCCCCCGCCCTCGAGGCCGCCAACCTATCCGATTTCCACGCCGTATCTCTGACGCCGTCCCTTCTCCTTTCAGCCCTCTACTTCTTAGAGAGAGGTAGCTACCGGCTCCTTTCCCTTTTTTGTCTTCTGGCCATGGCTTGCAAGGAGGAGATCTCGCTTTTGGTGGCCATGATGGGGCTCTACCTTTGGGCCCGCCACCGAAAGTGGCGACTGGGGCTGGCCCTGATAGCGGCGGGGAGCCTTTGGTTCCTCCTCTCCCTCTTAGTCATCATCCCCAACTTCAGCCTCGCCGGTCGCTACCCCTATCTCTCTCGCTACGCCCATCTGGGCACCAGCCCAAAAGCGATCCTAGATAACCTCCTCGCCAACCCCGCCTCCCTACCTTCTCTCCTTCTAGCCCCCCAGAAGGTAGCCTACATCAAGGGGCTTCTGCTCTCCATAGGCCTGGCTCCCCTTCTGGCTCCCGAGGTAGCCCTCCTTTCCCTGCCCTCCCTGGCCATCAACCTTCTCAGCACCTCCCCCTGGATGTTCTCCGGAGGGGCTCACTACTCAGCACCGCTTGTCCCTTTCTTCCTTGCCGCAGGCATATACGGTGTGATGCGACTAGGAGAGTGGTTAAGCCCCAGGCTAGGCCACAAAAGGGGTCTCGGCGCTCCCCTTCTGGTAGCCCTGGTCATCGTCATTCTCTATCACCGTCAAGAGGGCTTCTCCCCCCTGGCCGAGGGGGTCGAGATACCGCGCCTTACACCCCATCACCGCCTTTTGCCCGCCTTCACCCGCCTCATCCCCCCGGAGGCTTCCCTCTCCGCCCAGACGGCCCTCAACCCCCACACAAGCGAGCGGGAAGATCTTTACCTCTTCCCCGAGGGCCAGGAAGCGGATTACATCTTTCTCGATGTCACCACCTCGACATACCCCCTCACCATCCCCGAATACAGAGGGGAGGTGCAGGAACTCCTCGATAGCGGCCGATATAGGCTGCTTGGGGCTCGAGATGGTTACTTGCTTCTTAAGAGAGGAGGAGGCTCGCCGATTCGACTCCCGGCAGGGTTTTACTCCTTCGTCAAAGCCCAGGAGATAGACCACCCCTTGAGTATAAGATTCGGGCAAGAACTAGAACTCCTGGGATACGAGGCAAAAGGGGTCGATTACCTAGTGGGGAAGAAAGGGAGTTTCGAGTTTACCCTCTATTGGCGGGCTCTGGAGCCGTTGGAGGAGGATTACGAGATAGCGCTTCTTTTCGCCCGGGAGGATGGGGCCTTGGTGCATAGTGTAGTTCACCATCCGGCCACCGCCTGGTACCCCACCCACCTCTGGAAAGGGGGTGAGGTAATCGCCCTGCGAACCCCCGATATCTGGCTGGGGGAAAGAGAACTCGTCCACCTGAACGTAGCGGTGGTGAAACCAGGGGGAAGCAAGTGGGAGATAAGCGATCGCTTAGGTATCACTAGCCCTCAGGAGATAGAGTTATACGATGAGGGGACGCTCTTATATCTGACCACCCTCTACCCCTAGAAAATAGACTTCCAGAGATGGGGGCCGGATTCCGCACGTTTACTAAAACGAGGTTAACTCTTCTAACAGAGGTTCGATGTCTAAGCCATCGTACCCCATATCCGCGGCTAACTCATCGACGGTGAACTCCTGGCCCTGCTGCCAGAGGCTAACCAAGTAGCGGCCCGCTTCCGGGCTAGTGAACCAAAGGTACCCGAACCGCTCCTCCAGGTAGCGGTGCATCTGCACCTCGAAGATCCAGGCCCGTAGGTATTGAGCCACATAGAAGGCGTCATCGACGTCGTCCAGGTAATACTCCGGCCCGATCTTCACGCCCAGGTTTTCGCCCAGGATAGAGACGTATCTCTTCTCCGCCCCGGCCAGGTCGGTGTGGAGTTCTTGCTCATAAAGGAGTTTGCTAGCATATCGGCGGAGCATGTAGAGTTTGGTGAAAAGGGCCAGTCTCAAGTATTCCCCTCCCTCCTCCACCCCTACAATGCGGCTTAACCAGCGGCGATTGATCATAAGATAGTGCAAGAGGAAGGCGTACCCCTCGGTGACGGAGTTGTCGCCCATCCTCCGAAAGGCGGTGGGGAGATCCGCCCGGGTATTGACGAAATGCTCAGCGTGGCCGACCTCATGAAAGAGGGACCTGTAATCGTCCCGTCCTCCCTGGGGCTTGATGACCAGTTTCACCTCCTCTGGCACCCGGATGGGAGCGCAGAAAGCCCGAGGGGATTTGAGCGGTCGAGGCTCGGTGTCCAGTTCTAGGTTCTCTTGTCGATAGAGATCGATCCCCACCCCAGCCAAGGTGTTCACCAACGAAGGGATCATCTCTTCTTGAGGGAAAAAGGTGTCGAACTGGGGCGCTCGGAAGAGATAGGCTATATCCGCTGTATTGGCTTCGGCCTCTGGCACACCCATATCATCTAGGAAGAAGCCAAGGTGAGAGAAATATATCTCTCCAGTCTCATCTAGTAAGGTCTGCATCTGCTCCGATAGCCAGGCTAGATTGAGCCCCCTCAGTTGATCACATAAAGCCACATAGCCGGGGAATCCCAGACCTTCGGCTTCGCTATGGAGGTTCGCCCACCTCTCTCTTCCTTCTGGGTTGACGGTGGCTGTCACCTCGCGCCTCAATTCATCCAACCGATGACGCCTCTCCATCCGGGCTTCATTGGCTATGAAGAGGGGTAAATTCAGATAAGGTATTTCCTCACCATCCCATTCCACCGTCGCCCGAAGCATAGCGTTAGTGATCTCCTCGGTGAGGCTCTTCACCTTGTTCTCCAGGTAGCCCAGAGTTAGAAACTCAGCGATATGTCTTGTCCGCTTATCGCTCGCCTGGTCCAAAGTCCGTTTCACGCCGTCTAGACTAAAGAGCTGGGCGTACCGCTCATAGATGGGAGCCAGTTCCAGTTCCTCCTTCAGCCCAGCCCCTACTAAATAGAGTTCGCGAGTCTCCTCTTGAGTAAAAGCCTCGATATCCCCTTCAAACTCCTCAACCATCTGCCCCCCTCCGTTTTTTAGAAGGATTTTAACGGCTGCTCCCTTTTAAGTCAACCCCCCATGAGGAGGCAAATAGCCTTTAGGTAATGTTGACTTGGTCACCTAATGCACGTATAATGGGTTTTTGAGAGGATAATTATGGCTTTGCGAGGTAATTTGAGGGATTTCAGCCTCACTCAACTCCTCAACCTGGTTAGCCTGGCTAAGAAGACCGGAGTCTTAACTCTCGGAGAGGGAAGCAGCCAAGCAACCGTATATTTCAGGGAGGGGATGTTAGTTCATGTCTCCCTCGACGGCAAAGCCTCCAACCTACGCAACCTTCTAGAGAGGGTGGGAAAGATCAACGAAGCGCAAAGCCGCCTTCTGCCTCGGGAAGCCAGAAGCGACAAAGAGTGGGGACTACTTCTCATCAACAGCGGCTTGATCAACCGTGCGGATATCATAGAGGCGATTCGCCGCCACACCCTGGAGACGACATACCGCCTCTTCACCTGGACGGAGGGGAGTTTCCTCTTTGAGCCCAACGTTCTGCCGCCAGATGATAAGATCACCGTTCCTCTCCACCTAGAGAACGTGATCCTAGAGGGGAGCCGACGGGTCGGAGAGCGGAAGAGGCTGGAGAAAGAGTTGCCAGATCTGGGGATGGCTCTCAGGTTCACCACCCAGCCTGAAGTTAGGTTGAAACGGATAGAGTTGAGCCCGGACGAGTGGAGAGTGGTCTCCTCCATCGACTCCAGCCGAAGCATCCAAGAGATAGCCCAAGCCCATTCTCTGACCGATTTCCAGATCCGCAAAATCGTCTATGGGCTGCTCTCCGCAGGTCTGGTAGAGTTGGTCCCTAGAGTGAAACCAATCTCCGTCGCTCCCCCACCGGAGGAAAGAGTCGCGCCTGCCCCTATCAGGAAGGGGATAATCCTTCGTTTGATCGATAGGATAAGGAGACTCTAGTATATAGTGCAGGATGCAGACGGTCAAGATAGTAGTCACCGGTCCCTTCAACGCTGGAAAGACGGCTTTCATCGGGGCTATCAGCGAGATCGAGGTCGTATCCACCGAACGGAGGATCACCGACCACTCCGAGAGCACAAAGGAAGAGACCACGGTGGCCATGGATTTCGGGCGTATCACCGTGGACGACGGTTTGGTGCTCTATCTCTTCGGCACACCCGGCCAGAGACGGTTCGATTTCATGTGGGAGATCCTATCCGAGGGGATGCTCGGTTTCATCGTTCTGGTGGATAGCGTGGCCCCAGAGACTTTCCATGAGGCAAAAGAGATCCTCGACCTCTTCAAAAACTACAGCCCGGCCTGTTACGTGGTAGCCGCCAACAAGCAGGATCTGGAGGACGCTTGGCCCCCTGGGGACCTAGGCATCGCTTTGAAGATCGACTCCGATGTTAAGGTGGTGCCCTGCGTAGCCAGGGATAAGGAGAGCGTAAAGAGGGTTCTTTTGGAACTTCTGTATTCCATATTGGAAACTGCCGAAGAGTGAAGGAGCCCCAGAGGAGGAGAAGATGGAGAAACCAAGGACCCAGTTGATGTTAGAGCGGCTAAGGGCCCTGCAGGCCACCGCTCCCGGTATCGAGGCCTCGGCGGTGGTGAGTGTGGATGGCCTCATCATGGCTTCTGCTCTCCCCGCGGAGGTGGAGGAAGACCGCGTCTCCGCCATGTCAGCGGCCATGCTCTCCATAGGAGAACGGATCGCTGGGGAACTAGGCCGAGGGACGCTCCAGCAGGTCTACATTCGGGGGGAGAACGGCTACGTCATCTTGAGTTCTATCGGGGAGGAAGCGGTCCTTACCGTGATGGCCAGGGCGAAGGCCAAACTAGGTCTCGTCTTTCTTGACATGTCTCGAGCAGCCAGAGATCTGGGGGCCATCCTTCTAAAAACCTAGATCCTGCAGAAAGAAAAAGGTGGCTAGTGGTGGGCAGGTGGTAAGAAGATGGAAATGGCCCTACGATGGGCTGAAAGTGCTGATCTTTGGCTTGACAACGTCTTCGCTTGATGCTAAACTAGCAGTCACACAGATAGAATTCAGGCGTTGCCGTCTATCTGCAAAAGGTGGGCAAAACTTAAAAACTAAATATATGGGCTAGGGGAGCCTGGCGAACCAGGCTGAGAGGATGGAAAGTTTGGCTTATGGCCAATGTATAGACGCTCGAAAGTAGGGCGTGCATAAGCCAAAGGGGCCATCGACCCTTTGAACCTGATCTGGATAATGCCAGCGTAGGAAAGCAGAAATTGACAAGGCTTGCTCGCCTGCGCTTGGCAGCAGCCTTTTCATTTTTCAGGAGGCAGAGATGTTTAAGATCACTCCGCCCCCCGAATGGGGCATCGAACCGGTCCCTGAGAAACACCGAGTACTGGGGTTTTTCGATTACTTCGCCTTATGGTCTAGCCTGGGCATGGGGCTCTTAGTGCTCTTAGCGGGGACGCTTTTGGTGCCTGGCTTGGGCCTGGGGCAGGCGCTTGTGGCCATTCTCATCGGCACCGCCCTGGGCGTTCTTCTCCTGGCCCTCGCTGGGGTGGTGGGCAGCGATAACGCCATCCCCACCATGGTGCTTTTGCGCCCCGTATTAGGCTTGCACGGCTCGTATCTGCCTACCCTTTTGAACCTCATACAACTCATCGGCTGGGGCTCCTTCGAGATAATCATCATGGCCCAGGCGGCCGATAGCATCACCAAGAGCCTCTTCGGCTTTTCCAACTACTTCATTTGGGTCTTCCTCTTTGCCACCTTTTGCACCCTTCTGGCCATCGGGGGGCCCTTAGTTGTGGTGAGGCAATGGCTGGAGAAGTTCGCCGTCTGGCTAGTTTACGCCATCACCATCTGGCTCACCTGGCACCTCTTCACCCACTATGATATAGGAACTCTCCTTCGAGCCCCGGGGACGGGGGCTCTACCATTCTGGCTAGCCGTAGACCTGGTGGTGGCTATGCCCATCTCTTGGATGCCCCTGGTAGCCGACTATAACCGCTTCGCCAAAAAGACAACCCAAGCCTTCTGGGGGACATATCTAGGCTATTTTCTAGCCAATGCCTGGTTCTACGCTCTGGGAGCCCTCTTTGTCTTGGCCCTGAAGACCGAGGATCTGATCCCGGCCATCATGACTGTGACCGGGGGTGGGGTGGCCCTCGTCCTCATCCTCGTCGACGAGACCGACAACGCCTTCGCCGATATCTACTCCGCCGCCGTCTCCAGCCAAAACGTCCTGCCAAAAGCGAAGCAGTGGCTGCTGGCAACGGCCATAGGTTTCGTCTGCTTTCTCCTGGCCGCTGCGGTGCCCATCGGCCAATACGAGGAGTTCTTGCTACTGATAGGTTCCGTCTTCGTTCCCCTCTTCGGCCTCTTGCTCGCCGACTATTTCGTGCTCAACAGAAGAAAGTACCAAATAACAGAACTCTATCGTGAGCCCCCACCATATTGGCTAGGACTCAACCCTATAGCCTTGGCTGTCTGGATTATAGGGATATTCGCCTATCACTACATAGCGCGTAATGTACCGCATCTAGGCGCCTCCATCCCCAGTTTCTTAATTACCCTCATCCTATATTTGGTCCTAGCCAAACTAGAAAACGTTGTAGCAAGGAGAGAGCCATGAGCAACCTGAGCGAGAAAGTGGCCGAGGTCCTAGAGCAGATTCGCCAGAAGAAACCCCTCCTGCACCACATCACCAACTTCGTAGTGATGAACGACACGGCCAACGTCACCCTCCATGTGGGGGCCTTGCCGGTA
The DNA here is from genome assembly GCA_030593425.1 of Anaerolineales bacterium. Lineage (GTDB taxonomy): Bacteria > Chloroflexota > Anaerolineae > UBA7937 > UBA7937 > UBA7937. The sequence goes on along the minus strand of JAUVHF010000012.1, from coordinate 9,461 downwards.
ATGGCCCACGCTAAGGAAGAAGTAGCCGATATGGTCAGCATGGCGGGAGCGTTGGTCCTCAACCCGGGCACTCTCACGCCCCAGTGGGTAGATTCAATGATTATAGCAGGTCGGAAGGCCAATCGATTGGGCATCCCCATCGTCCTCGATCCAGTGGGAGCGGGAGCCACACCACTGCGCACGGAAAGCAACCTGCGCCTCTTGGAGGAACTCAAAATCGCCGTAGTGAGGGGCAACTCCGGGGAGATCGGCGCCTTAACCGGCCTGGGAGGGGTGGTCAAGGGGGTGGAGACCGTCGTGGAGGTGGAAGATCCCATCGCTGTAGCCAAGGCCCTGGCCCAAGAATACGAACTCACGGTGGCCATCACCAGCGCACGGGATATAATCTCCGACGGGGAACGGGTGATGGCTGTGGACAACGGCCATCCCATGCTCAAAACCATCACCGGCACTGGCTGCATGGCCACTACCATGATCGCCGCCTTCGCCACTGTAGAGGATGACTACCTCCTGGCCGCCACGGGAGGGCTAGTCTCTTTTGGCCTAGCCGCCGAAATAGCCGCTCTCCAGGCCAAGGGGCCGGGGAGTTTCAAGGTGGCCCTCTTCGATGCTCTCTACAACCTCTCAAGGGAGCAGCTACTGGACGGGGCTAAGGCTCTTCTCTTAAAGGGAGGGTAAGATGGACTGCACTCTATATGTGATCACCGATGCCAAGTTGTCGCCGGGGCGTTCCCATCTGGAGGTAGCCCAAGCGGCTATAGAGGGCGGAGCTTCCATCATACAATTTCGGGACAAGGAGATGAGCACCCGGCAACTGGAGGAGACGGCAAGGAAGATAAAGGAGTTGACGGATGAGGCCAGTATCCCCCTCATCATAAACGACCGTCTGGATGTGGCTTTGGCGGTGGATGCAGATGGTGTCCATGTGGGACAGGACGATATGCCAGCCGCCCTGGCTCGGCAACTCATAGGGCCCCATAAGATCCTGGGGGTTTCGGCCTCCACCGTGGAGGAGGCCCTCCAAGCGGAGAGGGAGGGAGCCGATTACGTATCAGCCTCGCCCGTCTTCACCACGCCCACCAAGCCCGATGCCCCACCTCCCACCGGCCTGGAAGGGCTGAGGGCTATCGTTGAGGCCGTCAACCTCCCGGTGATAGCCATCGGTGGCATAAATGAGAAGAACGCGGCAGAGGTGATCGAGGCTGGTGCCCAGGGCATAGCAGTCATCTCCGCGGTGATCAGCGCCCCCGACATCGTCGCTGCGGCTCGCCACCTGCGAGAAACTGTAGAGGCAGCCCGGAAAGGAATATGATGCGCATCACCGAGATGGGCGAGTTCGGCCTCATCGACCGCGTGAAGGAGGCGATCGGCCCCCCAGGAGCCGGGGTGGTGGTGGGCATTGGCGACGATGTGGCCGTCCTCCGCGCCCGAAGGGACAAATACCTCTTAGCCACTTGCGACATCCAAGTGGAAGGGATTCACTTCCTTAAAGAAGCCATCTCCCCCTATCAGTTGGGCCGCAAGGCGGCGGCCATAAACATAAGCGATATCGCCGCCATGGGGGGCTTGCCCACCTACCTTCTCGTATCCCTGGCCCTGCCCAAGGAGACCACCATAGAATACGTGGACGGCCTCTCCGAGGGGCTCAAAAAAGAGACAGAAGCGGCCGGGGTCCAGATAGTGGGGGGCAATATGTCTCATTCGCCGGGGATGATGATCGATATCTTCCTTCTGGGAGAGGTGGAGGCGGAGCATCTTTTGCTACGCTCTGGGGCTCGCCCCGGTGACAAGGTGCTGGTTACAGGCAGCGTAGGGGATTCAGGGGCTGGCTTGGCGCTCCTCCTCGACCCCACAGCAGACCGCTCAGGGGAAGAGGCCAAAGAGGTATTGAAAGCCCACCTCACGCCCACCCCACGACTCAAAGAGGGGAGAGCCATCGCCCGCACGAGAATAGCCACCTCCATGATCGATGTCAGCGATGGGACGGTAAGCGACATAGCCCACATCTGTGAGGCCAGCGGGGTAGGGGTTCGATTATGGGCCGATGCCCTTCCCATCTCTCCCGCTACGCGTGCAGCCGCCGAGGCCTGGGGCAAAGACCCTTTGGAATGGGCTCTCCACTCGGGTGAGGATTACGAACTCATCTTCACCGCCCCGGCCGACAAAGCAGAGGAACTGGCTGCTCTAGTCGAAGATGAGACGATGACACCGGTGACCATCATCGGCGAGATCGTCGAGGAGGGGATGAACCTGGTGCTTCCCAGCGGCGAAAGTCTCCCCTTAGAGCCGAGGGGCTGGGATCACTTTCGGAGGAGGTAAGATGTACAGAGCCCTAACCATCGCCGGCTCCGATTCCGGGGGTGGGGCCGGTATCCAAGCCGATCTGAAGACCTTCGCTGCCCTGGGGGTCTATGGCATGAGCGTCCTCACCTCCATCACCGCCCAAAACACGGTGGGGGTACAAGGGATCTACGACCTCCCTCCAGAGTTCGTGGGGCTCCAGATCGATTCCGTGCTCACCGATATCGGCGCCGATGCCGTCAAGACAGGGATGCTCTCCAACACGAAGATAATAGCCCTGGTGGCAGAGAAACTAAGGCGATACCAGGTGGAGAACCTGGTGATCGACCCGGTGATGATCGCCAAAAGCGGAGACCCCCTCCTGAGAGAGGAGGCTCATGTTACCCTGGTCCACGACCTCTTTCCCTTGGCCAAGGTAGTGACCCCTAACCTCCACGAGGCCAGGGTCTTATCTCGCTTACCCATCTCAAACCTAGAGGAGATGAAAGAGGCGGCCAAGGCGATTCACAGGCTGGGGCCGCAGAATGTGGTGGTCAAAGGAGGGCATCTGGAGAGAGAAAGCGTTGACCTGCTTTACGACGGCCGTCAGTTTCTGGAATTGCCCGGCCCTCGCCTGGAGACGAAAAACGATCACGGTACCGGTTGCACCTTCGCCTCGGCCATAGCCGCTGGATTGGCCAAGGGCCAGGATGTCCCCACTGCGGTGAAGGCAGCCAAGGAGTATATCACTCAGGCCTTGCAAGGGGCGATAGACTGGCAGTTAGGGCAAGGTCATGGCCCGGTGCATCATTTCTTCGCCCTATGGTAATGACATGGCAGCCTTTTGACACCGCCGCCCATTTGGGTTACCATCTCTTCACTGGAGGCGACTAAAGTGACCGATCTACAAAAGATAGCCCAATCGGCCCTGGAGGCCCTGGAGGCCAAGAATGCCGCCCGGGAGAGAGTCCTCCCCCTTTCGCGACAACTGGTCAGACACTCGGCCAATACCATCCGTGCCGTACATCGAGGAGAACTGGCCGAAGCGAAAAAGATGTTGGTCGAGGGGAGGAACCTGGTCCAGGAACTGAAGGCTAACCTCTCCGGGCATCCCGACCTCTACCACTCCGGCTACACCCAGGATGCCCTTAAGGAGTTCGCGGAGGCCAATATCACCTACGCCCTCATCGCCGGGGAGGAACTGCCCAGCCCCAAGGAACTGGGGGTGGAGTACCCGGCCTATCTCAAAGGGTTGGGGGAAGCGGTAGGGGAGATGAGACGCCATGTACTGGATCTCATCCGGCAGGGGGAGACGGAAAGGGGTGAGGAAATCCTGGGTTCCATGGAGGATATATACGGCGTGCTGGTGACTATCGACTACCCCAAGGCCATAACCTATGGTCTCCGTCGCATCACGGACATGGTGCGGGGGGTTCTAGAGAGGACGCGGGGCGATCTCACCTTAGCCATCCGCCAAACCGAACTGGAGAAGGCGCTCAAGGAGTTCGGGGAGAGGAATCTGGGGAAATAAGCCTGTTTCGGCTTAGTGGGAGAGGCTTATGTTGGTCATCGATGGACACAACTTGATAGGCCAGATGTTAGACATCTCCCTCTCCGACCCCCACGATGAGGAGAAACTGATCAAACGCCTGGAGGAATACCATCGAGAGAGGGGGACACCCATCGTCGTGGTCTTCGATCCCGGGCAAGCGCCCCCTCCTGCCAAGAGGCTGCGGGGAAAGGGGATCAAGGTCCTCTTCGCCCCTCCGGGCTCCAAGGCGGATACGCTGATAATCAACCTCATAAAGAAAAGCCCCCACCCCAAGGGCTTAACCATCGTCTCCTCGGATCGGGAAGTGCGCCGGGCAGCCAGGGCCAGACGAGCCAAAATGATGACCGCCCAGAGGTTCGCCAGGATGTTATCCCGTCCTAAAAGGCCTCCCTTCACGGAGCCAATGATTAAAGAAAAAGGGCTCTCCCCCTCCGAAGTGAGGGAGTGGATGGCGATCTTCGAAAAGAGAGAGCAGGATTGAATGAAGAGGCCTCTCAGCAAGGAGGCCTCTTTCCATGTCGAGTAGTGACTAGGAGAAGTTAGGTCATCTTTACCACGATATCGGTGATCACGTTGGCCGCCTCGTCCCCTCGGTCGGCGGAATTACTCAAGTGTCGGTATATCTCCCTCAACTTCAGCATCTCCACCACATGCTCCACATCTTTCGGCCCACTGAAGAGATCGGCCAGCGCTTCGCGATAGACGTCCTCCACCCGATTCTCCAGGGCCTTGGCTCGCAAAGCGTGCTCATTGGCCACCCCGGGGTGATCCTTTAGGCGCAGGGTAGCCGTATAGATCTCGTTGGTTGCCGTCTTCAGGAGGGATACCATCCGCCTCAGGTAAGAGTTGGGCTCCACGTTGAGGATGGTCATCTCATCCACCGTAGAATAGCCGTAATCTAGGATATCGTCGATGGCCCTGGAGAGGGCGAATATATCCTCCCGGTCGATGGGGGTGACGAAGGTACGGTTCAGTTCATCGATGAGGATGCGACGCAATTCATCCGCCTCCTTCTCCGCCCTGGTAACCTTCTCCGCCGCCTCTTGGTCCCGATCCTTCATATACTCTTCCAACCCTTCCATACCCTCCAAGGTCTTGGCCGCCTGTTCGATGAGAAGCCGCACGAACTTATCTTCTTTCCCTCCGAATAGCCTTCTAATGCTCATGACCTATCCCCCTCCCAAAAAGGAACTGATCGGAATGTACAACAGTGCTGCCAAAAGGGCGGTAATGGGCAAGGTAAGGACCCAGGCCGTCAAGATCTCGCCCGCCACCCCCCAACGAACCTTCGATAACCTCTCCGCCGAACCCACCCCTATGATGGCTGAACTAACCACCTGGGTGGTGGAGACCGGCCCCCCCAGGAGGGCCGCGCCTAGGATCACCGTGGCCGAGGTAAGTTGGGAGGTGAAGCCATGGATGGGCCGGATGCGATATATCTTCGCTCCCAAGGTCCTGATAAGCCGCCACCCTCCAGAGGCGGTACCCAAAGATATGGCCGCTGCACTGAGCGCGATCACCCACCAAGGGACTACGAAATCCCGCGACCAACCAGCAGCCACCAGGGTCATACCGATTATCCCCATCGTCTTCTGAGCGTCGTTGGTACCATGGCTCAAGGCCAAGGCTAGCGAGGTTATGACTTGTAGACGCTTGAAAAGGGTATTGATGCGAGGAGAAGCCCCTCGCGCCAGGAAGAGAACCAGTTTCATAAGAAGATAGCCTATCACCAGACCCAAAAGCGGTGAGATCACCAGAGCCACTACCACCTTCAGTAGGCCGCTCATCTGTATGGCCCCTAGCCCCTCCGCCAGCCCCACCGCGCCTACCAGCCCCCCCACCAGAGCGTGAGAAGAACTGGAAGGGAGCCCAAAGGCCCAAGTTATCAGGTTCCAGACTATGGCGCTCACCAAGGCGGCTATGATCACGACGATGGTCACGCTGCCTGAGCTCACCAGATCTTTGCCGATGGTGGTAGCCACCGCCACCCCAAATAAGAAAGGGGCGCAGAAATGGGCCATGGCGCTCATAGATAGAGCCTTGCGGGGCGTCATAGCCCCAGAGGAGATCATGGTGGCCACGATGTTAGCACTATCGTGGAAGCCGTTTAGGAAGTCGAAGACCAAGGCCACACCGATAGCGGCGTACAGTAACAGCAAGAGATCATACCCCTCTTTTCAGAATATATAATTCTATCCCATTTATCTCCCTTGGGCAAACCCAGAAGTCCTTTCGCCATAAAATGGTCTTGTAGTAGATGCGGAAATCCATTATAATGCCCCTGAAAGGAGGTTCGGTGTATCGAGCACCACGGGGCACACGAGATATCCTGCCCCAGGACCAACCCTACTGGCAGTTCATCAGAGACCAGATCCGTCGTCTCTCTACCCTCTACGGGTATGAGCGAATGGACACCCCCCTCTTCGAGGAGACATCCCTTTTCACCCGGGGCATCGGTGCCAGTACCGATATAGTGGAGAAGGAGATGTACACCTTCCAGGACAAAGGAGGGGATAGCCTCACCCTCCTTCCCGAGGCCACCGCCTCAGTGATGCGGGCCTATCTGGAGCACGGCATGTATGTCCTTCCCCAACCGGTTAAACTCTACTCTATCCTCCCCATCTTCCGATACGAGCGGCCCCAGGCAGGCCGCTTCCGCCAGCACTACCAATTCAATTACGAAGCGATAGGGGTTCAGGATCCGGCCCTCGATGCCGAGGTTATCTCTCTGGCCTGGCGGTTCTACAAAGATCTGGGGCTTAGGGGCTTAAACCTCCAACTGAATAGCATCGGAGACCAAAATTGTCGTCCTATCTATATAGAGGCGCTGATAGACTACTACCAGAGAAAAGAAGGAGGGATCTGCACCGACTGTCGGGCTCGCTTGAAGCGAAACCCCTTGCGGCTCCTCGATTGCAAGAACGAGGGTTGCCAACCCATCATCGAGGCCGCTCCCAAGAGCCTCGACCTCCTCTGCCCTGAATGCGCGGAGCATTTCGCAGCCCTAGGGGAGCAACTTAACCTCCTGCAGATACCCTATCAATTGAACCATCGACTAGTGCGCGGCCTCGATTACTACACCAAGACCGTCTTCGAGGTATGGGCTCCCGGGATCGGGGCCCAGAACGCCATCGGTGGCGGCGGCCGATACGATGGGTTGGCTAAGGAGATAGGAGGAAGGGACACCCCCGCCATCGGCTTCGCCATAGGGCTGGAGCGGGTCATCATGACCATGAAGGCCCAAGGGGTTCAGGTTCCCCCCTGGCCCCGTCCCCAAATCTTCTTGGCCTACCACGGCTCAGAGGCTAAAGAGGAGGGTCTGAGGCTCGTCGACCGACTGCGGGAGGCCGGGTTCAGGGCTATCATGAGTTTCGGGGATCGCAGCCTGAAGGCCCAGATGAGAGAGGCGGACCGGGAGGGGGTAGAGTATACCCTCATTCTTGGTGAGGAGGAGAGACGAAGGGAGGAGATAACCGCCCGAGAGATGACCACCGGTCAGGAGGCTCAAGTGGAGATAGGTCACCTTGAGGAGTGGCTGAGAGAGCGATTGGAGGGAGGTACCTAGTGAAGAGAATAGCCCTCCTTTTCCACCCCCGGATACCAGAATCACGTCCTTTGGCCGAGGGGATAGCAGAAGAACTGCGCTCTAAGGGGCTCGATCTCTGGCTAGTCTCCGCCTGGGAGGAGGGGAAGATCGCCCGTCGCATCGCGGAGCTCGATCTCTTGGTCACCCTAGGAGGCGACGGAACCATATTGCGGGCCGCCCGCCTCGCCGCCGCCCATGATACCCCCATCCTGGCGGTGAACATGGGACACCTGGGGTTCCTGGCTGAGGCCGAGCCTGAAGAGGTGATGGAGAAACTCACCGCTGTTCTTGAGGGCGACTATTGGGTGGAGGAGCGCAATATGCTCCAGGCCACCCTCCTTCGCGGAGGCACCCAGATAGAGGCCTATGAGGCTCTCAACGATGTGGTTGTCGCCCGGGGGGTGATGGCCCGGGCGTTACACCTCACCACCTCCGTAGACGGCGAGGAGGTGATCACCTACATCGCCGATGGCGTCATCGTAGCCACGGCTACGGGCTCCACAGCCTACTCTCTGGCCGCCGGAGGGCCTATCCTCGACCCCCGATTGAGGGAGTTACTAGTAACCCCCATCGCCCCCCACCTCTCGGCCACTCGCTCCCTGGTGCTCCCCGCCCATTCAGAGATAAGAGTGACCATAGAGAGCGACCAGCCAGCCACTCTCACCACAGACGGCCAGATACATCAAGAACTTCTGAACGGCGACACCGTGGTGGTCAGGGCGAGCGAACACCTCTGTCGCCTTCTCAGAACCCAACCGCGGGACTATTTCTACAAGACCCTTCAAAAGAGGCTCAAGTAAAAGATGGCCGAAGTTATCTATTGTGTCAACCACCCCAAGCGAGAGACCCTCTTGCGTTGCAACAAATGCAACAAGCCCATCTGCCCCGAATGCGCTATCCGCCACCCCGTAGGCTTGCGCTGCCGTGAATGTGCCCAACTACGTAGGATCCCCACCTACGCTCTCTCTCCTAGACACTACACCCTGGCTCTGGCCGCGGGCCTCCCATCGGCCATAGTGGGCGTGATCCTAGGGGGTATATTGAGCCGTCTTCTCTCCTATTCAATCCCCTTCATCGGTGGCTTCATACCCTGGATCGTCGCCTTCGCCGTGGGCCTTCTCACCGCCGAAGCGATCAGCCGGGCCACAGGATATAAGCGAGGTGTAGGTCTCCAGGTCGTGGCGGCCATCTGCCTGGTTTTTGGCTACTTCATAGGCAACCCCCTGCTCCTTCTGACTACCAGTTATCTTCTAGTGGGTAGGATACCTATAGTGCCGTTCTGGGCATGGCTTAACTTTTACAGCATCATCTATGTTCTCTTAGCCATCTTGGCCGCGGTGGGTCGCTTGCGCTAAGAAGGAGGGAGTTTGCTCAGCCACCTCTCCATCTCCAATTTCGCCCTAATCGACCATCTGGAACTAGATCTCTCTCCCGGCTTCAACGCCCTCACCGGCGAGACGGGAGCCGGGAAGTCTATCATCGTGGACGCCATGAGCACACTCCTGGGTGGGAGGGCCGATGGCGACCTCATCCGCACCGGGACAAGCCAAGCCCTGATAGAAGGGGTCTTCACCCTGTCGGGGGAGATGCAAGGGGAGTCCATGCTCCCTCTACTAGAAGAATATGGGGTAAAGGGAGAAGGGGATCTGATCCTCAGCCGGGAACTCAATCGCCAAGGGCGCCACATCTGTCGCATAAACGGTCGGATAGTCACCCTCCGCCTTCTGCGAGAGGTCGGCCAGGGGCTGATCGACATCCACAATCAAGGAGAGCATCTCAGCCTACTTCGGGTCAGGGAGCATCTAGAGTTCCTGGATCGCTTTGGGGGGCTGACCGATCTTCGAGGAAGGGTGGAGGCCAAGGTAAAAGCGCTCCATCGAGTGCGGCGAGAATTGGAGAGGTTCCTAGCCGACGAGAGGGAACTGGCCCGGCGAATTGACCTTCTCCAATATCAGGGGCGTGAGATCAGAGCCGCTAAACTAGAGCCTGGGGAAGAAGAAGAACTGGAACGAGAGCATACCCTACTGGCCAACGCCGAGCAGT
>JAUVHF010000109.1 GCA_030593425.1 Anaerolineales bacterium | reverse complement strand
GACATTGTCACTGAACAGTTAGCTGGTGACAAATTCACTGAACAATAACAACTTTCTCCGCGCGCTTGACTTTTCTGCCTAATTGGGATATACTAATTATTTGTATGACTTATACTCTCGGGGGAGAGGTCCAGTCTTAGACTTATGTTTATGCGTTTTCACCAGTGATGATAGCCCGCTAGGGAGGAGGCTCAGCGGGCCGCTGTCCCCAGTGATTGTCGTTCATTCTACCCTGGCCCTGCATTGCGCTATGCAACCCTGGGTCAGTTGTTATGGAACTCGGTTGCCTTCCTCCGAGACGGTCTGAGGTAACCGAGATTTTTGTGAGGGGAGGGAGATTTGCAGATCCAACATTTCCGCAAGTTACGGATTAGTCTAGCCTCGCCGGAGCAGATCCACTCCTGGTCCTATGGTGAGGTCACCAAACCCGAGACCATCAATTACCGTCGACTGCGGCCAGAGAAGGATGGTCTTTTCTGCGAGGCGATATTCGGGCCTACCAAGGATTGGCAATGCTATTGTGGAAAGTATAAGAAGATTCGGTATCGGGGGATCATATGCGATAAATGCGGCGTGGAGGTAACTCGCGCCCGGGTAAGGCGCGAGCGGATGGGCCGTATCAACCTGGCTTCCCCGGTGGCCCACATCTGGTATAGCCAAAGAGTTCCCAGTTACATGGGGCTCCTCCTCAATATCTCACGGCGCAATCTAGACCGTGTTCTCTACTTCGCCCAGTATGTCATCACCGAGATAGATGAGGACGCCCGGGCCAAGGCCCTGAAGAATATAGACGAGAAGTTGAACAAGGAGATAGCGACCATTGAAGCCGGCTACAGAGAACAGACCCATGAGATAGAACTGCGATTGGCGGAAGAACTAGGCAAGATCGAGGAGAAGGAAAGAGCGATCAAAGGCCAATACGAGGAAGAACTAGCCACTGAGACCGATGCCTTAGTGAGCGCGGCAGCCACTACTCAGAAGCGACTCAATCAGTCGTTGGGAAAGGTAATCCGCAAAGAGATCGTCTTCGCCCCAACGAAGGAGACGATAGTCCCCAAGGGTGAAAAGGTAAATAGGGAGCATCTCAACATACTCAACCAACTGGTCCAAAGCAGTGTGGAAGAGATCGAAGGCCGCATCGAGGAGAAACTGGAAAAAGAGACCCTTCCCCTCCAAGCGGAGAAAGATCCTCTTCGCCAGGTGGCTGAGGGGGAGGTCGAGGCACTGCTCCGCCAAAAGGATGAGGAGGTTGAGGCGATCAAGGCCACGACCGAAGCCGAACGGGATGAACTGCGCAGCCTTAGGGCAATGCAGTTCCTCAACGAGAGCCAATATAGGGAGCTGGAGGATAAGTGGGGTCGCACCTTCAAGGCTGGCATGGGAGCCGAAGCCCTCTACGATATCTGTAAGAATATCGACTTGGACGCCTTGGCCAAGGAGTTACGCCAGGAGATCAAGACCACCAGATCTAAGCAAAAGCGCCGAAAATCTATCAAGCGGCTCGGAGTGGTGGAGGCTCTGAGGAAGTCGGGGAATCGTCCCGAATGGATGATCCTCACCGTCCTTCCGGTTATCCCTCCCGATATAAGGCCTATGGTGCAACTTGACGGGGGGAGGTTCGCCACCAGTGACCTCAACGACCTCTATCGGCGGGTCATCAACCGAAACAATCGCCTCAAGAGACTTTTGGAGTTGGGAGCCCCTGACGTCATCATTCGCAACGAGAAGCGGATGCTTCAGGAAGCGGTCGATTCCCTCATCGATAACAGCCGCCGAGGGAAGGCTGTCTCTTCTCGAGGGCGTAGGAAGTTGAAATCCCTCTCCGACATGTTGAAGGGCAAGCAAGGCCGCTTCCGTCGCAACCTTCTGGGCAAGCGTGTGGACTACTCAGGGCGCTCGGTGATCGTTATCGGCCCCCACTTGAAACTCCACCAATGTGGGCTCCCCAAGGGTATGGCCCTAGAACTCTTCAAACCCTTCATCATGCACAAACTAGTGGAGTACAACTACGCTCATAATGTGAAGGGAGCAAAGCGGATAATCGAACAGCAGCGTCCAGAAGTATGGGAGGTTCTAGAGGAGATCATAAGGGATCATCCCATCCTTCTGAACCGGGCTCCTACCCTTCACCGGCTAGGTATCCAAGCCTTTGAGGCGGTGTTGGTAGAGGGAAACGCCATCCAGATCCACCCCTTAGTCTGCCAAGCCTTCAACGCCGACTTCGACGGCGACCAGATGGCGGTCCATGTCCCTCTCTCCAAGGCGGCAAAGCAAGAAGCAAAGGAACTGATGCTCTCCAGCAAGAACCTCTTCTTGCCCGCCAACGGCCAACCCACCGTAGGGCCCACAAAGGATATGGTTTTGGGCTGCTACTACCTTACCCTGGGGGAGGAAGGGTGTAAGGGCGAAGGGAAGCTCTTCAGTGACATAGAGGAGGTGCTCTTGGCCTACGACTTGGGGTCAGTGGATCTACACGCCAAGATAAGGGTGCGAACAAAGACAACTGTGGGCAAGAGCAAGCGTACTAAACTCCTGGAGACTACCGTGGGGCGGGTTATCTTCAATGCCGCCCTACCCGAGGAACTCCGTTTCAAGAATGAAGTGATGGATAAGCCGAAGTTGAAGGAGTTGGTGACCGAGTGTTACCGTTGCTTGGGCTTAGAGGCGACGGTCAAGATGGTGGACGATGTCAAGGATCTAGGGTTCCGGTACGCTACCCGCTCTGGACACACTATCAGCATCAACGACATGACCATCCCCGAGGCCAAACAGGAGATCTTGGAAAGGGTTGACGCGCAGGTAGATAAGATCCAGAGGCAATATCGTCGGGGTCTCATCACCGAAAACGAGCAATACGTGAAAACGGTGGAACTCTGGACCCAGGCTATGGACGAAGTTACGGAGGCGGTAGCCGAGACCTTGGACCCTCTAGGCTCCATCAGGGTGATGGCCACTTCGGGAGCCACGAAGGGAGGGTTCCAGCCGATCCGGCAGTTGGCAGGGATGAGAGGGTTGATGGCTGACCCCTCAGGCCGTATCATCGCCCTTCCCATCCGCTCCAACTTCCGCGAAGGGCTTACCGCCCTGGAGTACTTCATCTCCACCCACGGGGCTCGGAAAGGGCTGGCCGACACCGCCCTTCGTACCGCCGACGCCGGCTATCTCACTCGACGCCTGGTGGATGTAGCCCAGGACTCCATCGTCAACGCCATGGATTGTGGCACCAAGATAGGGATCTGGGTGCGGGCCAGCGAGGATAAGGGGATAGGAACTAGCCTGAGTGACCGGATCGCGGGGCGGATCGCCGCCCGGAAGATCACCCACCCCAGGACAGGCAAACCTCTAGTCCGCCAGGGAGAGATGATCGAAGAGGATCAGGCAAAGGCGATTGAAGAGGCCGGGATCACGGAGGTATATGTACGCTCTCCCCTTTCCTGCCAGTTCCACTATGGGATCTGCGCTCTCTGCTACGGTAACGATCTGGCCCGAGGAGGTCTCGTTCGCCTGGGGGGGGCTGTGGGTATCATAGCTGCCCAATCGATCGGCGAGCCCGGAACCCAGCTCACCCTCCGCACCTTCCACACCGGTGGCGTCGTGGAGGGGGAGGATATAACCCACGGCTTGCCGCGCGTGCAAGAGCTCTTCGAAGGCCGAAACCCTAAGGGGCAAGCGATCATCTCCGACATAGACGGGACCGTGCAGATCACCCGCCAGGAGGGAGTTCGTAAGATCCGAGTCTCAGCCACCGAGGTTTTTAAGGACGAGTATCCCATCCCGGGCAACCATAGGATCCTAGTGGAGGATGGAGAGGAGATCGAGGAGGGCACCATTCTGGCCCAGAGGGGGAAGGAAGGGTCGCCCCGCTTCAACCAGATAATAGCCAGCGAGGGCGGAAAGGTCGTAAGGCGAAAGGGGCTGGTCATCGTCCGCCGCCAAAAATACCTGGAGAAGGAGTATGAGGTAGCCTCTGCGGCTCGCATTCGAGTGGAGAACGGCCAACGGGTGAAGGCCGGAGAGCAGTTGACCGAGGGCTCTAAGAACCCCCATCATATTCTGCGCATCCAAGGTCGAGAGGCGGTCCAACAATACCTTTTGGAGGAGATCCAGAAAGTGTACCGTTCTCAAGGGGTCAATATCAACGACAAGCATATCGAGATGATCATCCGGCAGATGCTTAGCAAGGTGCAGGTCAGCACTCCAGGGGACACGGACTACCTCCAAGGCGAGCTAGTAAACCGGATCAAGTTTGAAGAGGTCAACCGCCAAGTGGTAGAGAAAGGCGGCGCGCCGGCTACCGCACAGCAGGTTCTTTTGGGTATCACCAAAGCGGCTTTGAAGACGGAGAGTTTCCTCGCTTCTGCCTCTTTCCAGCACACCATCAGCGTCTTGGCCGAGGCAGCCATTCAGGGGAAGGTGGACGAACTCCGCGGCTTGAAGGAGAACGTGATCCTTGGTAAACTGATACCCGCGGGGACGGGGTTCGCGACGGAGGAGGAAGAGGCCGAAGAGGAGCCCGTCCCGACGGAGATGGCCATGGCGGCGACAACCTAAGAGAGAGGCACAGATGTGATGTTTGAAAGTGAGAATGGCACCGGCGAAGAAAAGGCTCTATCCCCTATGTGGGAGTTTCTGAGCGAGGAGTTCGACTATCGGCGACCCAAGCGGGGAGACATCCTCGATGCCGAGGTGGTTCGCATAGATAAGGATGCGATCATAGTCGATGTGGGGGCCAAGAGCGAGGGGGTAATACCCAGCAAAGATCTGCAGATGCTCGACGAGGAAGTTCGAGCCAGCATAGAAGTGGGGGATAGGGTATCCGTCTACGTCCTCCGACCAGGGAGCCCAGATGGGGATCTGATCGTCTCCGTCAACATGGCCCGCGCGTTAGAAGACTGGCAAGAGGCGGAGAGGCATCTGGAGGAGGAAAAGACCTATGAGGGCACGGTGACTGCCCACAACAAAGGTGGCCTGATCGTGCCCTTCGGCCAGATTCGTGGATTCGTCCCCGCCTCCCAATTAGTCAACCTGGGAGGGAGGCAAAGCCCCGAATCTCGGATGGAGCAACTGGCCCAAATGGAGGGCGAGAAACTCCAATTGAAGGTGATCGAGGTAGACCGGAACCGTCGGCGCCTCATCTTTTCCCAACGAGCAGCCATGCGCCGTCTGAGAGAAGAGCAGAAGGAGAAACTGCTGGAAGAATTGCAAGAGGGGGATATCCGCACCGGGAAGGTGAGCAACCTTTGCGATTTCGGAGCCTTCGTCGACCTAGGAGGAGCCGACGGCTTGATTCACATCTCCGAACTCTCCTGGCAGCGAGTGAAGCACCCCCGAGAGGTATTGAAGGCAGGCGACGAGGTGGAGGTCTACGTCCTTCGCGTCGACCGAGAGAGGAAACGGATAGGCTTGAGCCTGAGGAGGCTACAACCCGACCCCTGGACCCTAGCTGATGAGAAGTTCTACGTGGGGCAGATCGTGAAGGGCACTATCACCAACGTCGTCAACTTCGGGGTCTTCGCTCGCATCGATGAGGGGATCGAGGGTTTGATCCACATCTCCGAACTATCAGATGAACCG
>JAUVHF010000101.1 GCA_030593425.1 Anaerolineales bacterium | reverse complement strand
GGTTTCGCCCTTCGCCTCTACCGTCTGGGATATCAGAGCCTCTGGTACGATGAGACGGTGAGCGTCCTTCTAGCCCGAAAGAGCCTTCCTGCTCTCACCGCTCATACGGCGGGAGATATCCACCCTCCCCTCTACTACTACCTCCTACACTTCTGGATCCGCCTGGTAGGCTCCAGAGAGTTCTCCTTGGCTTTCTTATCCCTCGTCTTCGGTGTCCTCCTCATCCCTCTCTTGCTCTACCTGGGTCGGGGTCTCTATGGGGTAAAAATCGGCCTTCTGGGAGCGCTACTTTTGACCCTCTCGCCCTTCAACCTCTGGTACTCCCAGGAGGTGCGGATGTACACCCTAGGGGCTTCCCTGGGTCTCATCTCTCTCCTCTTCTCGCTGCGCCTGATAAGAAGCCAGGCACGCCTCCAGAGAGGGTATGGGGCAGGGTATATCTTGGCCTCAGCCGCGGGCCTATACACTCTCTATTATTTTGCCTTCCTTCTCCTGGCCCAGAACCTGATGGTCATCGGCTGGTGGCTTGCCAGGTGGGTCAAGGGAAAGCATAGGTTCTCGCTTCTGCCCTGGGTCTCTTCCCAGATCGGTATCCTTCTTCTCTACCTTCCTTGGCTCCCCAACGCCTTCCGCCAGGCTACCAACCCCCCGGTACCCCCTTGGCGAACTTTTACCGGCTTCGCCCAGGTGGGGGTAGAATCGTGGTCGGCTCTATCTTTCGGCCAATCGGTGGATCCAAAGATCGTTTGGCCTCTTCTCCTCCTGGCTCTCGCTCTTTTCGCTCTGGGGCTATTCAGCCTTTTGCGCGGTCAGGTCTCCGATTCATGGTTCGTGCCCCTCTCTCTGGCCGGGCACACTCTCCTCCCCATCCTCCTCATCTATCTCTTCTCCTTGATCGTCCCTCTCTTCCACATACGGTACGTTTTCACCTACTCCCCGCCTTTCTACCTCCTTTTGGCGGCTGGTTTGGTCAGGCTACCGAGGAAGCCTCTGGTTGCCTTGAGCCTGCTACTCATCCTTGGTACCTCGGCCTACTCCATCTATAACTTCCATTTTGACCCCCTTTACGCCTCAGATGACCACCGAGGAGCGGTGGAATGCCTGGAGGAACGGTTACGGTCTGGAGACGCGGTTCTCATCAACGCTGGATACGCTTATCCCGCTTTCCTCTACTACTATGAGGAGCCCATCGCCTGGCGGGGGAGGCTGGTGAACTATCAAGATGTGGCCGATATGGGAGAGGGGACAGTGGCTCTGCGGACCGGCTCCATCGGTGGCCAAGCGACTCTGGGCTGGGGGAACCCAAACTCCGATTTCTACGCCACCACTGAGGAGGAGACAGCCCGCTCCTTAGAGGAAGTGTTCTCTCGCCACTCTCGGGTCTGGGTTTTTCGCATCTACGACACGGTGACGGACCCCCAGGGCTTCATCCGCAAATGGCTAGAGGAGCATGGTCGGGAGTTCGAGGACCAACTATTCGCCGGGCAAAGTTTCATGCGAGTGCAGGGCTTTCTCACTCACCCTGGCCCCATCTATGAAGTCCCAGATCTACCCCATCCGGTGGGCGTGGAGTTGGGGGGACGGGTGAGGCTAGAGGCGTTCGAGGGTGGAGCGGCTCCAGTGCGAGCCGGCGAGGCCCTTGACCTAGCCCTCTACTGGCGGGCTACCCAACGGCTGGATATCGACTATCACGTGGTCCTCTACCTGGTGGATGCGGGGGGAGAGGTTCTCACCCAGACGGATGAGATGCCCCTAGGTTCCCTCTATCTCACCTCTCGCTGGAAAGTGGGCGAGGTGTTGCGAGAGCCTATCCGCTTGGAGATCCCTGAAGGCACGCCAAAAGGAGAATATACCCTCCAGGTAGCCATCTATGACCTAGCCACTGGGCAGTTTTTACCCCTGGAGGACGAGCGGTGGCGGGCAGATGGGGAGCGGGTCCGATTGGGATCGGTGGTTTACGTAAAGTATCCCTGAGGGAATCGAACCTCTCTAGCGCCGCTCTAGGTAGACCAGAAGCACGGAAATATCAGCCGGGTTAACCCCCTGAATGCGGGAAGCCTGTCCCACCGTAGCCGGGCGGAAGCACTTCAGTTTCTCTTGGGCTTCCTTCCGCATCCCCACGATGGTCTCGTAATCAAAATCATCAGGGATCCTCCGCTCCTCTAACCGCTTGGCTCGCTCCACTTCCCGGCGCTGCCTCTCGATGTAGCCCACATATTTGGCCACGATAGCCACCTCTTGTAGCGCCTCAGGGGACAAGGGTTGAGGGCTGGGAACCAGGGCCTCGATCATAGCATAGGTGGTTTCGGGGCGCCGGAGAAACTGCAGGGCGTTTACCCCCTCCTCTAAGGGGTCTAGACCCCATTGAGAGAGCCTATCGTTGTCAGAAGGTTTGAGCCAGGTACCCTCGAGCCTTTCCAGTTCTTCGTTGATAGCCTTCCTCTTCTTTTCCACGGCCTCGTATCTCGCCCGGTCCAGGAGCCCCACTTCATAGCCCAGAGGGGAGAGGCGGAGGTCAGCGTTATCCTGGCGCAAGAGCAGCCGGTACTCAGCCCGAGAGGTCATGAGACGGTACGGCTCGTTGATCTCCTTGGTCACCAGGTCATCGATGAGGACACCGATATAGGCTTGATCGCGCCGCAAGATGAGCGGTCTTTCACCCCGCACGGCGAGCGCGGCGTTGATTCCGGCTATGATCCCCTGGGCGGCCGCCTCCTCGTAGCCGGAGGTGCCATTTATCTGCCCGGCCAGGAAAAGCCCCTCTATCAGCTTTGTCTCCAAGGTGGCCCTAATCTGGCTGGGGGGCACGTAGTCATACTCCACGGCGTACCCCACCCGGGTTATCTCCACCTCCCTTAAAGCGGGGATGCTCCTCAGCATAGCCAGTTGCACATCTTTGGGAAGGCTGGTGTTCCCCCCTTGGACGTACACCTCCGTCGTATGCCAACCCTCTGGCTCCAAGAAGAGTTGGTGCGACTCCTTATGGGCGAAGCGAACCACCTTGTCTTCAATGCTGGGGCAGTAACGGGGGCCGATCCCCTCGATGAGGCCGGTATAGAGGGGGGAACGGTCCAGGTTTGACCTTATGATCTCGTGGGTCTTCTCATTGGTATGGACGAGGTAACAAGGAAGTTGCGGCCGCCAATCGGTATCTTTGGGCCGCGGGTAGATAGGGTTGGGCTCCCCATGAATTACAGGCTCCGGGGGGAGGATCCCGGCTTCAGGATAGGAGAAACTGAAATAAA
The DNA here is from genome assembly GCA_030593425.1 of Anaerolineales bacterium. Classification (GTDB taxonomy): domain Bacteria; phylum Chloroflexota; class Anaerolineae; order UBA7937; family UBA7937; genus UBA7937. Next base: position 2,786 of record JAUVHF010000101.1, on the reverse strand, counting down.
GTGGGGTCTCGCTCCCCATCTGCACCTCTGTCTTGGAGAAGTCAATGCTCCGAGCATCGATGCGGGGCGGGGTCCCAGTTTTGAGCCGTCCCAAGGCGAAGCCCAACTCAGCGAGGGAGTTAGAGAGGCCAACCGCTGGGCTCTCCCCGGCCCTTCCACCGGGTCGAGTCTGAAGACCGGTGATCAGCCTTCCGTTGAGGAAGGTGCCAGTGGTGAGGACTACCGCCTGGCCAAAATACCGCCAGCCGATGCTCGTCTCCACCCCTATCGCCCTCTCCCCCTTTACCAGGATCCGCTCTACGGTGGCCTGTTTCAAATCGAGGTGTGGGGTGCTCTCCAGGGTATGCTTCATGGTCAGGGAGTAGAGCCTCTTGTCGGCTTGGGCCCTAAGGGCCTGGACCGCTGGCCCCTTGCTGATGTTGAGCAGCCTTATCTGGATGAGGGTGCAATCGATATCTCGGCCCATCTCTCCACCTAGGGCTGCTATCTCCCGAACCAGGTGTCCCTTGGCTGGCCCCCCTATGCTGGGGTTACAAGGCATCTGGGCCAAAAGATCCAAGTTCGTGGTGAGAAGAAGCGTACGACACCCCATCCGTGCCGCCGCCAAGGCGGCTTCGCATCCCGCATGGCCGGCCCCTACTACGATAACTTCATATCGAGAATCGCTGGCTTTCTCCAAATCAGCCCTCTTAATATCAGTATATTCCACTCCCCCAAACCGCGCAACGTTGACAAGGAGAATCAACCATTGTATAGTGCATTTCACTCCTCTCCGAAGGGAATAATTTTACCTTCGGAGATGATTATGGTATAATTAGAGCAACTTAGTCCTAAATTGTCGTCTAGAGACCGCTTTCCTTTGTCCTGGCAAAAGGTGTAGAATCTAAAAGAGAGGGCGGGGGTTGATGAGGGTCGGGCTTTCCATCAGGCAAACGAGGGGCGAGTTCGTAAAGAGGGTGGAGGAGATCAGCGGGCAGGAGATCCTGGCCTGCAATCAATGCGGTAAGTGCTCCGCTGGTTGCCCCGCGGCTATGGCTATGGACCTCCTCCCCAGCCAGGTGATAAGATTGGTACAACTTGGCTTAGAGGAAGCCTTAACTTCCGAAACTATCTGGCTCTGTGCTTCCTGCCTTACCTGTCTCTCCCGCTGTCCAAAAGGGGTAGATCTTCCTCGGATAATGGAGGCTCTGCGGCAACTGGTATTGCGTAAGGAAGGTGATCGCCTAGAACTCTCCGCTCTCCCGGCCGATTTTCTGAGCGAAGCCCCCCAGTTAGCCATCATCGCTGGCTCGCGAAAGTATCTCTCTTAGTATAAAAAAGATGCGGTACCTCTATTTTCCTGGCTGCACCCTTTCTACCAAGGCTAAAGGGTTTGCCGCGTCGGGCGAAGCCTCGGCTAGGGCCTTGGGCATCGATCTCGTTGAACTCTCCCGATGGAACTGCTGCGGCGCTACCTTCCCCCTAGCCACTGACAACCTCCTAGCCCTAGTAGCCCCCACGCGCATCCTGCTCAACGCTCAGAAGGAAGGGGATCACCTAGTTGCCCTCTGTTCTATCTGTTACCATGTCCTAAAGAGAACCAATAGACTCTTGAAGGAAGAGGCGGATAAACGGGAGAAGATCAACCTCTTCATAGAGGAGGAATATAGGGAGGAAGTCCAGGTCCTCCACCTCTTGGGACTGCTGCGAGACGAGATAGGGTTCGAAGCCTTATGCGAAGGGGGGCAGAAGAGGCTCCAGGGGCTAAGAGTGGCCCCATATTATGGCTGTCTTCTCCTGCGTCCCTTCCAGGAGATCGGCTTGGACGATCCCGAGGAGCCAAGGATCTTAGATGACCTTCTTGCCAGCCTCGGTTGTGAGGTGGTAGAGTTCTCCCACAAGAGCGAATGTTGTGGCTCCTATCTAGCGATGAACTCCAGCGAGGTGACCAGGGAACTCTCGTATGCCATATTGCGCTCCGCCCTGGCTAGCGGAGCCCAGGTTGTGGTGACCAGTTGTCCTTTGTGCCAGTTCAATCTGGATTACAGGCAGGGGGAGATGGCGGCACACTATCCAGGCTTCGCCCAGATACCGGTCCTTTACTTCACCCAACTTCTAGGCATCGCCCTGGGTATAGAGAGTGACACCTTCGGACTGGCTGACCATCATGTCGATCCTCGCCCCTTATTGGTTAGCAGGGGTTTGCAGTGAGTAATAGAAGGGCTATGGTCATCGGAGGTGGGATCGGCGGCATCCAAGCAGCCCTGGATATCGCCAACAGCGGTTACGAGGTGGTCCTAGTGGAGAGGCTCCCCTCCATCGGCGGCCACATGGCCCAACTCTCGGAGACTTTCCCCACCTTGGATTGCTCTCAATGCATCCTTACCCCCCGCACAGTGGAGGTGGGCCATCACGAGAAGATCAAACTTGCCACCTACTCAGAGGTAGAGGAAGTTACGGGCCAAGGGGGCAACTTCAGGGTTAAAGTGAGGCGAAGGCCCGCCTATGTCGACTGGGAGAGGTGCACAGGCTGCGGTCTATGCCAGGAGAAATGTCCTTGGCGGGTGACCTCCGACTTCGAGAGGGGGGTGGGGAAACGGAAGGTCATCTACACCCTCTCACCCCAGGCGGTGCCCAACAAGCCGGTGATCGATAGGGAGCATTGTGTCTATTTCCAAAAGGAGGGCAAGTGCGGCGCTTGCGCCAAGTTCGGCCCGGTGGAGGCTATCGATTTCCAGCAAAAGGAAGAGATCTGGGAGGAGCAGGTAGGGGCTATCGTGGTGGCTACAGGCTACGATCTTTACCCT
>JAUVHF010000049.1 GCA_030593425.1 Anaerolineales bacterium | reverse complement strand
CGCCGCCTGGAGATCGCCAGGGGTCTCATGCATTACCCCCGAGTCCTCTTCCTCGACGAGCCCACGTTGGGTTTGGATCCCCAGACGCGCAATCTCATCTGGGAGTACATCCTGCAACTGAGGGAACGAGAAGGGATAACTATATTCTTGACCACCCAGTACATGGGCGAGGCGGAGTACGCCGACCGCATCGCCATTATCGATTATGGCAAGATAGTGATCCTGGATACCCCTGATAACCTCAGAGGTTTGGTGGGAGGGGACATCATCACCGTCAAGACAACGGATGACCGGTTGGCGGCGCAGGAGATCAGCCAGCGCTTTGGCTTCCAGGTGAATGAGGGCGAGAATGACCTGCACTTTGAGGTACAAAGGGGCGAGGAGTTCATCCCTCGCTTTGTGGAGCAGTTGCCGGTGGAGATCCTCTCCATCAGTCTGCGCCGTCCCACCCTGGACGATGTCTTCCTGAAGTTCACGGGCCGCCGGATAAGGGATGAGGAACTGAGCGCCAAAGATCAATGGAAGGAGCGAATGAAGAGTAGGCATCGTGGGCGAGGGCATGGGCGCGGGCATCCATGAGGCTGCCAGGAGGTTAATATGCACAACCTGAGGGCTATCTATATCATATGGTATCGGGAGGTGTTGCGCTGGTGGCGCAATAGAAGCCGCATCATCGGTTCCTTCGGCATGCCTATACTCTTCCTCTTCATCTTCGGGAGCGGCCTCTCGCCGGCTATGGGGGGTCTCACTCAGGGGATGGCTCCTGAGGGCGCGGGCATCGACTTCGTCAAGTTCATCTTCCCGGGCATCATCGGGATGAATGTCTTGATGGGTTCCATGATGTCCGGCATCTCCATCGTCTGGGATAGGGAGTTTGGCTTCTTGAAGGAGATCCTGGTGGCCCCCATCAACCGGACGGCGGTGGCTCTGGGTAAGACCCTGGGCGGAAGCACCACGGGGGTGATTCAGGGGCTGCTCTTGCTCATCTTCGCTCCCCTCATCGGTGTGAGCATCACCGTGGGGATGGTGGTCAAACTTGTGCCCCTTCTCTTTCTCATCTCCTTCAGCATGACCTCTCTGGGAGTCCTCATCGGCGCGCGGATGAAATCGACCGAGGGGTTCCAGATGATCATGCAGTTCATACTTATGCCCATGATCTTCGTCAGCGGGGCGCTCTTCCCCATGAGGAACCTTCCTGCCTGGATGAACTTCTTGGTGAAGGTGAATCCGGTGACCTACGCCATCGACCCCCTGCGCAAGATCATATTCGAGGCCCAGGGGTTGCCGGCATTCGTGCTAGAGATGCTGCCCCAGGCCGGGCTAGGGGTGACCCTCTTCGGCCATGCGGTGACCCTGGGGGAAGATATAGCCATCATCGCCCTCTTCGGGGCGGTGATGATCGCCCTCGCGGTCTGGATGTTCAACATCCAGGATTAGATACTCTAGCGGTCCTTGGCTGACCTGAAAAATCTAAGCCCCCTTTGCTCTGGTAGGGGGCTTTGTTTTACTGTTGGTCATTTGAGGCGCTGACTGGTCGTGGGCGCTGTTATCTAAGCCCTCTGGTGAATGTCTCTCTGGAGTTCAGGTATATGATGCACGAATATCACTCCTCCGGCCAGGATGCCTAGGAGCAGTAGTTGGGGCGGGCTGTTGAAGGCCCAGAGCACGAGAGGCGCAGTAAGGGCGATGGCCGCCTGGGAGCGGGGGAAGTGGCGGAGGAATAGCCACCCCAAACCCCCCAGATGGCGACCATGACAAGGCCGGCAAGAGGCGCAAGGTAGAAGATCATGGCCATTCCGGAAGCTATGCCTACCCCTCCTCGGAAGCCCACATAGATGGGCCAGCAGTGACCTACTACAGCCATAGCACCGGCCACCGGCATGGTCCAGCCAGTGGGGTCGAGGGCCTCTGGGCTATATTGATGGCCACTAGAGCCTTTCCCATGTCGCCGAAGGCCACAAGGACGGCTGGAAAGAGGCCCACCATCCGCCAGGTATTGAGAGCGCCCATATGCTTGCTCCCCCCGCTTCGCACACCGACCCCTTTGAAGAGGTGGCCGAAGATCACCCCAAAGGGGATGGAACCCAGAAGATAGGCTATGATTCCCGCCAGGGCCAGGCTTAAGAGGTTCATTTGTTAGGTTATCACGCGCAGGCGACGGGGTATGATCTCTATCTCTAGATGGTGGGCATCGGTATAGATGATCTCGCCGTCGGCGTGAACGGGCAGAGGGTCTGGGGAATCGAGGATCACCCTCTTCGCCTTGGCCATGGTGACCGGCTCCTTATCCACATGGGTGCCCCGCATCACCTCTGGCAGCAGGCGAAGTATCCCTAGACGCCCCAACCCTCGGGCCAGGCAGATGTCGAAGAGGCCGTCATCGTTCTCCGCATCGGGGGCTATTAGAAACCCTCCCCCCTCTCGTTTCCCATTGGCGACGACGAGCATAGTCATAGGCATAGAGAGCCGTTGGCCATCGAACTCGACGGTGATATGGGGGATCTTATACTCCCTCAGGGTGATGAGGACGGCCACCAGGTACAAAGGCATGCCACTCAGGAGATGCTGAATCTTGAGGGCTTCCACGGAGGCCAGAGCATCGAAGCCAATCCCCAAAGTGTTGACGAAGTAGCGATCGCCTACCCTCCCTACGTCGATGAGGCGGGTCTTGCCTTCACGTAGTCTAAGTGCGACAGCCTCTAGGTCAGTTGGGGTATCAAACATGCTAGCGAAGTCGTTCCCGGTGCCTATAGGGATGATCCCCAAGGTCACTTCGCTGTTGCCGGAGGAGAGGAGTCCGTTGGCCACCTCGTGGGAGGTGCCATCCCCTCCCAGAGCAACCACCAGTTCATACCCTTCCTCGGCCGCTTGGCGGGCCAAATCGATAGCCTCCAAAGGCTTGGTGGTGACTGCCTCGCTGAACTCTAGCCCCGCTCGGTTTAGAGCCTGTTGCACCTGGGGCAGAATCTTGCCCCCCCTTCCTCGTCCCGCTATGGGGTTGGCGATGAGTTTAATCATCCCTCCGTTCCCTCCCCACAATTATCCTGGCCTCTCTTTCGGTCTCTTGCCTATTTAGGCAGGGGCTGTTCCGGGTTCAGTTCGTAGTATCTATGGGCACCACGGCTGCTCCGTATGAGGAGGCCGTTCTTGATGGCCTTCTTTATCATCTCTTTGATCTGGGAGTTGGAGAGGTCTATCACCTCTTGGTTTCGGAGGCCGCGCAAGGAGTTATATATGTGGACGAAGAGCACCGGTTCATCGAACTGGCGCATGGCATCTCGGAAGGCCCGCCATTCTCGAGGGCCGATCTCCACGGCTGCCTCCTCCTTCTCTTCCTCCGAGAGGGGCTTGGAGGCGAAATGGCTCAACTCATAGGGGTCCTCGCCAGGCAAGAACACTTCGTTCACCGTGCCGCTGGTGAAGATCTGCACCAGCCCTCGCCTTTCAGCCTCCTTCACGAAATCCTTGAATTTGGCGAAGGGACGCCCTTGGCGGTCTTTGTACTCTTTCTCATCGAAGCCCCCCATGATCTCCATCAGGAGGAGTTTCAGAGAGGCCAGAGTACAGACGTTCCTCCTGCTCCTGGCCAGTTGCACCGCCTCCACCATAGCCCGGTAGGGGTCCTTGGGTGGTTCCTCAACGGTCTCCTCTTTGTCTCTCAACTGTTGGTAGAGGACGAATTCGTCAGCGCTCTGGGCCAGATGGGCAGAGGCTGCTCCTCCAATGCCTATCACCACTACCCACTTGCCATGCTGACGGATAGAGTTCACCAGGGGGATGAAATCCCTATCCCCGGTGGCGAAGATATAAGTGGTGATATTGGGATAATCATAGAGGGTCTTCATGGCCTCGATGCAGAGGTGGATATCTACGCTATTCTTTATCGCGCTACTACTTTTGGTGTCGTCTCGGTCATAGTAGTAGGTGGGGACATACATCGGCTCTATGGTGTTGGCGTAGAGGGCACTGGTCACCCGGGGGTACCGGTACCAGTCAGCATAGGCTCGGGCGATGATAACCCTTCCGTAGTCGTTGCATTTGTCCATGATCGATTCGAAGTTGGGATCTGTATCGTATTTGTTGTGCACGGAGATGTAGATGTTCTCGAAGTCGATAAAGACCGCCACATCACCTTTCTCAACCATCGTCTACTCCTTTGCTACAGACTTATCTCTTAGAAACCCACTCCCATCATAGTCAGGATGGCCACCACCAGGGGAGCGATAAATAGCGCTGGTGGACAGTTGGCTACCCACAGCCTCTTGACAAGGCCGAGCCCCATGATTAGCACTCCTCCTGCCGCCGATATCTCGCCGATCATGGGGTCGGTGAGGAAAACCCCCAGGTAGGCGGCTAGCAAGGTGAGAGCCCCCTGACAAGTAAACACCGTTAAGGCCGCTAAAGGTACGCCCACACCTTACATATTATATCATTGCCGCTTGGATGAAAGCAACTCTTCGGTATCTCTCATGTCGAATGCGACACATAGATGGCAGAGGGCCTCGATATGCTAACCCCCCTGCTGCCTCCAGCCGCATACCGGCTATCCCTCGGGATCCCGTCCCACAGGGATCCTGTAAGGATAGGGAAAGGCTCCAACCCTGGTGCTGCAGGGGGAATCGAGGCTTCAGCCGGTCAAGCTCTTCGATGTCAATAAGTAGGGGAGGCAGGACAAGCGGGGGTCGCCCGTACTCCTGTTGTGTAGGTCTGGTTGGCACATTCAACTCTCCTTTGGACGGTGAGTCCCCTGGGCTGAAGACTCAGGATGAACCGTATATCGGTTGTCGCATTTTAAATGAGACTAACCGCCCCCCGCCGGGTTGCCGAGGCCCCCTGGACGTGTTAAACTAACGATACTATGGAGATCGTGGAGGCTAAGAGGGAAGCGGCCGAGTCCTTCCTGGATCGAGACTGGAGAGGGGTGAACCTAGAGCAGTTCGGCCGCGCAGACCCCGAGATGTGGAAGGCCCAAGAATCTGCTTTGGCGGCCTATGAGGGAGGGGAGATGGTGGGCGCTCTGGTCTTTAAGATCGAGGCCGGGGTGGGAAAACTCTCTCAACTCTTGGTGGCGGCTGGACATCGCGATAAGGGGGTGGGAGGGAGGCTCCTTTCTCGCTTCGAGGAGGTCTGCCAGAAGGAGGGGTGCCACAAGGTGCGGCTCATAACCTACGCTGACTCTAGGGCCGAAGGTTTCTATAGCCTCCACGGTTACGCCAGAGAAGGGCTCTTGCGCCGCGACCTCCACGGGGTAGATATGAGCCAGATGGCCAAGTTTCTCCACGGGGAGGGGAGTTGAGGGAGATCATCGATTCTAACCAGATGGAGTGGGCTAGACACCCTAAACACCCCGGGCCTGCTAGCGAAACGGATGCCGCCCTCAGCCTGCACCGGGTCAGGGTGGAACCAGGAGGGGGTATCGCCCTTCATACCCATGAGAACCAAACGGAAATCCTCTTTCTGCTCTCTGGGGAGAGGGTCTTACGCTAGGTCGGGAAGTGGCCCCGGCCGCTGTGGGAGAGCGCCAGCGGTCTTGGTGCATGGCCTCAAGAACAAGGGGAGCGAGGATCTAGAAGTTTTTTTTGGGGGGGTAGCCTATGAGACTCACTATCTCTTTGGCCCAGATAGATATAGCCCTGGGCAGGCCGGAGGAGAACCTAGCCAAGGTGGAAGGGATGATCGCCGAAGCCAGCCAGAGGGGCTCCCAGATCGTTCTTCTCCCCGAACTCTGGTCCACAGGCTACGACCTAGAACGCGCCGAGGAGCACACTCGGACGACGGAGAGGCTTCTGGCGCGGCTGACCGATTTGGCGAGGGAACGCTCTCTCTTCATCATCGGCTCCCTCCTTTCGGCGGAGGAGGGAGACCTCTACAACAGGGCTACTATCCTCTCCCCCCAGGGCGTTCTGGTTGGCGAATACAGTAAGATACATCTCTTCCGGCTGATGGAGGAGGAGAAGTATTTCGCGCCGGGCACCGAGACCCCGGTTTTTGACTTCCCTTGGGGGAAGGGCGCTTTAGCCATCTGTTACGACCTTCGCTTCCCAGAACTCTTCAGGAAATACGCTCTAGGAGGAGCGAGGATCGTTTTCCTTCCCGCCGAGTGGCCCTACCCTCGCTTGGAGGCTTGGCAGATACTATTGCGAGCCCGGGCCATCGAAAACCAGTTCTTCATGGTGGGGTGTAATAGAGTGGGGGAGTCTAAAGGGAAGGTGTTCTTTGGCCGTTCGAGCATCTATGACCCTTGGGGGGAGCCCGTTGTTGAAGGAGGGGAGGAGGAGAGGTTGCTTACAGCGGAGATAGATCTGGATGAGGTCGATGAGGCCCGACGGAAGATACCGGTCTTCGAAGACCGGCGGGAGGAACTCTATCGATGAGAGGTTGGTTCCAGACTCAGGAGGTAGCGCCGAGGGTATATGCCATCTCTGAGCCTGGCCATTTCGAAGAGGTGATTTCTTACTTGATTGAGGGGGAGGAGCGGGCCATCCTTTTCGATACCGGGATGGGTATAGCAAACATCCGGGAGGAGGTGATGGCCTTAACGGGAAGAGCTATCACCATAGTGAACTCCCACTCCCATTGGGATCATGTGGGCGACAACTACCGCTTCCCTCTCATAGCCATCCATTACGCCGAGGCCCATCTCTTGAGAGAAGGTGCCTCCAGCGAAGAGTTGCGCCGGGAGATGCGAGCAGAGATGTTTGTTCAGCCGCCGCCGGTGGGGTTCGAGCCCAGCCAGTATAAGATTTCGCCCTCTAGGGCCAGCCTGCTCTTAGACGAGGGGAGCCCCTTGGATCTGGGGAAGCGCGCCCTTACCGTGCTCCATACCCCTGGCCATTCCCCGGGGAGTATATCTCTCCTTGAAGAGAAGGAGGGGCTTCTTTTCAGCGGCGACACCGCCTATGCGGGCCCCTTGTACGCTCAGTTGCCAGGGTCTGATTTCGATCTCTACGGAGAGAGCATGGAAAGGTTGGCCAGGCTCGTGCCCCAACTGAGCCTCGTTCTCCCCGGCCACAACGTAACACCTCTCGATCCAGCCATACTTGTGGAGATGGCCAAAGGATTTGGCCAGATAGCATCGGGGGAGGCAACCTATGAATTCGAGAGTTCGCCTTGGGGCCGGGTCAGGCACTATCGATTCGAGAGGTTTTCTGTCTATCTTAGCGAATAGGAGGAAGAGATGAGCGAGGCATACGATATCGTGGCCCGGGTCATCAGCCAGAAGGGGACCTGTGCCAGCGAGCACAAGGTGGGAGATGAGGTGCTCTTCACGAGAGATTCAGTGCAGGGCAGGATATGTCTTTCGGCTCTCTACTCCATGTTACCCAAGGTCTACGCCATGCGCTATGGGGCCCACTTCGCCTGGCTAGAGGATCAGAGCGTGGCCACCCACGCCTGCCCAGATGGCTATAACCCGGTTATCTTTGAGTTGCGGCGGGTGAAAAGCAGTTAGGGCATTCCGTGCTGTCTTATCAAAAGAGAGTCGACGTCAAGTCCATTAGCCTGGCAAGACGCGAAGTAGGTCAGGTTCCTTCGGATTTTGCGTACACCCTTGTGCAAAGAAAATGTTGGGTAAATATGGCAATTAGATGGTGAAGCAACATGTTCGTTTTAGATAAGAACAAATTTGGGGATTCTGATCTAACGAATGCCAAAGAATTTGTTGAGTTCTGGAGTAACTATTGTCATTATGAGGTAGAGGCTTTTAAGAGCAAATCTCATATTTAGATGAGTTGAACCTGAGAAATGATCTAACCACACAAAATGTGAAAAGATTGTTGCGTTGGAACGATCCTTGATGGTTAACCGAAGGAGTTCTTTCAGGCGCTAATAAAGGGTGCAAGAATCGTAAAGTAATGCTAGTCTTGGATAAACACAAAAGCCTTAACGATTTCAGGCATGGTCGAATTGATGAAAACTCCTTCTTAGAGATAGTTAAAGAGATCTTCCCCACCGGACTCATTTGGCAGGTTTTTCTATTTCATATTGCTCGTCCCTATGAATGGCCTATGGCAGGTCGGAACGTTTTTCTGGCGTTTTCAATTCAGACCAATAACAAAATTCCAGAGGATTGGGAAGGATATCAGGAATACAAGGGTTTCTTTTTCAATGTTGCTAAATCCGCGGGCATTATCGATAGACAACCAAAAGGAAATGAAAACAATATCTCTGAGATTGTTTGGGCATTAAAAAAGGTAGACAATGCCCTTTTCATTTTTGGTAAATTTTTGAACGATTATGACGGTAAAAAAATCGCCATACATCGCCTAATAGAGCGTATCTGGCTTCGTGCCTTCGGCAGTTCGCCCAAATCCAGCCTGACGGCTGGACTTCAGATACGCTCGAAACGTTAGATGACTAAATCGGCTATACACTCACGCTGGCATTAGCAAAGGCTTCTAGGCGTCTACCCTCCCTCTGCGAACCTCTCTATCAATTCCCCGATATACTTTATCCCCTGAATGTAGTCGGCGATCTTGATGTTCTCGTTAGGGGCGTGGATCCTGGACTGAGCGTGGCTCACCCCCACAGCCGAGGCGGTCGGTATCCCCAGCGCCCTGCTGAAGTGATACATGGGCCCACTCCCGGCCATAGTGGGGTAGACCACCGGCTCCTGGCCGTAGATGGCGCGGGTAGCCTCCGAAGCCGCTTGGACGATGGGGGCGTCAGGGGGTGATTTGGCGAACTGTTCGCCGCTCACCTCCACGATTTCGATATCCTTGAAGCCTCGTCGATCTAGGTGCTTGCGTAGAAGGTCCAACACCAGGCGGGGCTCGAGGTCCGGCACTAGGCGGAAATCTAGTTTAACCGCAGCCTCGCTGGGGAGGACGGTTTTCTGCCCTTCGCCGATGTAGCCGGAGCGGAAGCCGCAGATGGTACAAGTGGGCCCATAAAGATGTCTCTCTACCGCCTCAACCCCTTTCACCCCTCCTAGGAAGTGGGGGATGCCGAAATCGGCTTTTATCTTCTTCTCCTCGAAGGGGATCTTACGCAGGAGATCCCTTTCCTCTGGTGGTGGCTCTCCCACATGCTCCATCAAGCCATCTAAGGTGAGGCGATCGTTCTCGTCTTTGAGGCTAGCCAGGGCCCACACCAGCCGCCAGGCTGGGTTGGGTACCAAGGTAGCCCAAGAGGAGTGGAGATCCCTCTTGGCCCCCTTGGCCCATAGTTCCACGTAAAGTATCCCTTTCAGCCCCAGGTATATCACCGGTCGTTGGGAGAGGTCTTTGGCGCTCCCCTCCCAGATGCAACCATCGGCCTCCAGGAGGCCTCTATTCTCTTCCACAAATTGGCCCAGATGGACGCTCCCTATCTCCTCTTCCCCTTCGAAGACGAATTTTATCTTCAGCGGTAGTTCGCCCCTGGTCTTTTGATAAGCGTCGACAGCCATGAGGCGGGCCACTAGATCTCCCTTATTGTCGGCTGCCCCTCGGGCGTAAAGGATCCCCTGGCGAATCTCCGCGGCGAAGGGGTCGGATTCCCACTCTTCGAGGGGCTCGGGGGGCTGGACATCGTAGTGG
>JAUVHF010000097.1 GCA_030593425.1 Anaerolineales bacterium | reverse complement strand
AACCACTTCCAGAACGCCATCGTCATTCTCTTCCAGAGACATCCCTCCCTTCTAGTGGTCTATCGCCTGAGGACTTGCCCCATAGGCAGGGGGATAAGCCCCAGGCTAACGAACGCAGCGGAAACCGATGTCGTCGTTTCTAGCCTCCACGGAGCTGGCAAACCGCTGAGTGGTGGTCGCCAGTTCCGTCTCCTCGAACCAACCCCCTCCTCGGATCACGCGGTATTTCTCACCGAAGTAGGGAGACTGATAATCGCTGCCTGGGTAAGCCTTGTACCAATCAGAGACCCACTCCCTTACATTCCCCACCATGTCTATTACGCCATAAGAGCTGCCCCCTTCGGGGAAACTGCCCACCACTGTGGTACCCCTGCGACCTCCGTCCTTGGTATTGGCCTTGGTTGGATCCCACTCGTTTCCCCAGGGGTAGATATACCCTTCCGTGCCTCGGGCCGCCTTCTCCCACTCCGCTTCCGTGGGCAGCCTCTTCCCAGCCCATTCACAATAGGCCACCGCATCGTTCCAGGTGACTTTCACCACTGGGTGCCTGGGGTTGCCCTCTGCATAGGTCCGCCAGGTTTGGGGTTCTCCTGCCTTCTCCGCCCCCGTCTCGTAACCTGTCTCGGTGACGAACCTTTCGAACTCTTCGTTGGTCACCTCGAACTTGTCGATCTCGAAGGCGTCAACGGAGACCGTGTGGGGCGGTCTCTCGGCCTCTTGGTCGCTGCCCATGAGGAATTCGCCGGCTGGGATAGCGACCATCACTTCTTCTTCCGCCTCCTCTGTGGGGAGAGGGGTAGGTGTGGGTGGGGGCGGCACCGCTGTGGGGGTGGCTAATACCTTTATCGGAGTCTGCGCGGGCACAGATGTCGGTGTCAGAGAGGGCTCAGCAGCACCTCCACAACCGACAGCCAAGGCTAAAAGAAGCATAACCCACGACCATTTCTTCATTGACCTCGCCTCCGAATATGTCTCACTTCTTGGGCTATGAAATGATGGATGAACCCCCTGGATTGAAAAGCAACGGGCGAGTCTCTTTCCTACCTCTCAACCGCCCCATCCTAATCCCACATGGCGTTCAACAGTCGTCATAGCCCTGTGAGTTGTGTCACTAGTTGAATAGTAGCACATTGAGCATACAAAGTCAACACCCTCCCACATGTGAGCCAGAACATCCACTGCTAAAGCCTAATGATGCTTCCCTTCACCCCGGAGATACTTCTCCGGGTCCTTCTCGAAAGCCACCTTGCAGCCCTGTGAACAGAAGTAATAGGTCTTGCCCATGTATTCTGACTTGGCGGCCGCCTTCTCCTCATCGACGGTCATCCCACAGACTGGGTCCCTAGCTACCCTTCTCACCTCCTTTGAGCAGATAACTTAGCCTTCATCCAACTCTAACATGTCCACAAATTGACCATGCCAGTTGTGGTACCAGACCTGGCCGCTGTAGCCATTGACGCTCAGCATACCATAGATCTGCCCATCCTTGAGAGCGTGGATAGTGTAATAGCCGTAGAAGCCATCGGCTTCATCGGCCACCTGAGTGCCAGGGATGTAGGCCTCTAGGTATCGTTGTGCATACTGAAGAGCCTGGTCAGCCGACACCGCCATGTCAGCGCTGGGCTCTTGTGTGACGGAGCCACCCATCATGCCTCCCATCATCCCTCGCCAGCCTGAGCCCGAATGCATGCCGTATTTGGTATTCCACATCATATTGGGCCCATACTCCGGATAGACGGCACCGGTCTCTTTGTCGATGAGTACTTCCATGGCGTGCACACCAGTGTTCTCCTCGACCACCTCAGCGTAGAAGTTGTCGGCAAACTCCATCACCTCGGCCATGGCCAGCCCTGGCACACTACGGGAGTGGAGATAGCCTTCCACCGCCTCTTGGGCATCCTTTAGGCTGAGGGCCTCACTACCACTGCGAGGAACGGTTCTCCCCCAGTCGGGGTATCCAGGAGCCATCATCCCGCCATACCCTGAGTGGTCGCCCATCATCCAGGGGCCCATCCAATTCCCCATGTGGAAAGGCCAAGCCCAGCCAGAGATAGCGGGGCGGGCCAAGGCCCAGCCTACCAAGCCTCCCAAGGAGACCAAAAGGAAGGCCCCCAGGATGGCAACGACTACGATCACCGTCCATTGAACCTTGTTTGTCATCTGCAGTCCTCCTTTATCTTTTCAAATAGACCAAGATGGTTCTTCTATTGTCGGGGCGAGGGAGTCAGGTCTCCCCCTTTGGAAAGCGAGAGCCTGACGCCTTCGCCCCATACGTACCTTCGAGATGATCTACTCTCCGGCTTGAGGGGTCTCACTCCCACAGTAGGGACAGTTGACCCAGCCCTCTTGCAGGAATCGCCCACAGGAGGGACAGGCTCGAGTGTATCCCGTTGGTGCCACCTCTGGACGAGCAGGCATCAAGCCACCCCTTTGCTCCACCTTCCGGTAGAGCAGATACCCTCCTACGACTAGCGCTATGGGCAGCGCCAGGAAGAAGAGCAGTAATATCGGCCACAAGAACATCATGCCCATCATCGCTTCACTACCTCCTTTCTTCTAGATATTCGACGGTGTAAACCCCCTCAGCCCAAGGGAGTTGGTCACCACAAAGACCGAACTGAGGGCCATGGCCGCGGCGGCGATCATGAGGTTGAGAAGCCCCATGGCCGCGATCCCCATCCCCGCCGTGTTGTAGGCGAACGCTCAGAATAGGTTATCCTTGGGTGAATTTTTCATCTGCCTGTGCTCGGACTCTACAACTGAGCCCTCTCGTAATCCGGGCGGATATTCACCCTCCTCAGGAGGTTGGAGTTGGAGACTACGCTTACCGAACTGATGGCCATGGCGATCTCCGCCAAGACTGGATGCATCAGCCCTACGATGGCCAAAGGTATCATCACCGTGTTGTAGAAGAAGGCCCAGAAGAGGTTCTGCTTTATCTTGGTGAAGGTGGCTCGCGAAAGCTTAACCGCTGTGACTAGGCCAGAGAGGTCGCCGCGCACCAAGGTGACATCCGAGGCCTCGATGGTGATATCGGTGCCGGTGCCGATGGCGATCCCCACGTTGGCCTGGGTCAACGCCGGAGCATCATTGATGCCATCGCCCACCATGGCTACTGTCCCCACCTCTTCTTGGAGGCGTTGGATCTCCACCACCTTCCCATCGGGCAAAACCTCGGCTAAGACCCGCGACATCCCCACCACTTTGGCGATGGCCTCCGCCGTGCGCTGGTTGTCACCCGTTAGCATCGCCGTCTCGATCCCCATCCCCTCCAACTCTCTAATGGCGGCGATGGAATCCTCCTTCAAGGTATCGGCCACGGCCACCACTCCGACCAAGGTGCTATCTCTGGCCACCAGCATCGCCGTCTTGGCCTCCTCCTCCAGTCTCCTCAACTCCTCCTCCAAGGGCGTTGGATCGATCCCCGCCTCAGCCATCAATCGTCGGCTGCCGACCAAGATCTGGGTGCCGTTCACTCTGGCCTTGACGCCTTTACCCCGAATGGCTTGGAACTCTTTGATCTTGGCTAGAGAGAGCCCTCTCTCCTCTGCGCCCCGGACGATGGCCTGTCCTAGGGGGTGTTCGGACCCTACCTCCACACTCGCTGCCAGATGGAGTAAGGTCTCTTCATCGGACCCATTAGCCGATACCACATCGGTCACCTCGGGCTTCCCTTTGGTGATGGTTCCCGTCTTGTCGAGGACGATGGTGTGGACATCCTTGAGGGTTTGGATCGCCTCCCCATGGCGTATCAGGACCCCGTTCTCCGCTCCCAGGCCACTGCCAACCATGAGGGCCGTGGGGGTGGCCAGTCCCAGGGCGCAGGGGCAAGCGATGACTAAGACTGACACGGTGGCTACCATGGCTAGGGTCAGCGCCCCCAAGTTGGGATCTACCCAGGGCAAGAACGCCTGGGCCCAGAGCCCCACAGGGCGCAACACGTTGGGGAAGAGAAGCCATATCGCCAAGGTGAGCAGGGCGATGCCGATAACGGTAGGTACGAAGCGACTGGTGACCCGGTCGGCGAACTCTTGGATAGGCACCTTGGAGCCCTGGCACTCCTCCACTAGTTTGATGACTTGGGAGAGGAAAGTATCCCTTCCTATTTTCGTAGCCTCGATCTTCAAGAGACCCTCTTGGTTCACCGTGGCCCCGATGGCCTCGTCGCCGGGGCGCTTATTGACGGGCATCGATTCCCCAGTGGCCATCGATTCATCGACTGCGCTCTCCCCCTCAATGACCACCCCATCGGTGGGTATCTTCTCCCCTGGCCTTACTATCATGATATCGCCCACCTGAACCTCTTCGATGGGCACCTCCCTCTCTTCACCATCCACCAAGATGCGAGCCGTCTTGGCTCCCAATTCCAAGAGTTTCTTTATGGCCTGAGAAGCGCGACCCTTGGCCGTAGCCTCTACATACCGTCCGGTGAGATGGAAGGCCATGATCATGGCCGCTACTCCGGCGTAGTTGGCCACGGGGGCGAACAAGGCGGCTGGCCCGGTCAAGAGGGAGACCCCTGTGCCCATGCTGATGAGAACATCCATGTTGGCCGTTCCGTGGGTCAACGAACTCCAGGCGGAGCGATAGGTGTGCCGCCCCACCCAGAAAAGTACGGGTAGTGCTAACACGATCATGCCCAAGTCGAAAACGGCTCTGTTAGGCCAGGCGGTGCCGGTGAACATCTCATAGAGCATCCAGAAGATGATGGGGATGGTGAAGCCCCAAGCGACCATCATCCGCTGGCGGGCCTGGGACATCTTCCGCTCTTCCTCATCGACCTCCTCTTCGCCCACCTCCGGTTCCAGCACTTCATAGCCCACCCCGGCCACGGCTCGCTTAAACTCCCCTGGGCCCACCACACCAGGCAGATACTCCACCGTGGCCTTCTCAGTGGCCAGATTCACGTTGGCGGAGAGGACGCCCTCTAAGCCTTTCAAGGCCCCTTCCACGTGGGATACGCAACTGGCACAGGTCATCCCGCGGATAGGCAAAGTGACTCGCTCCACTATCACTTGGTAACCGGCTTCGCCAACACTAGACGCCAGCTCAGAGAGTCTAGTCACCGAAGGGTCGTACACCACCGTGGCTTTCTCCGTCGCGAAGTTCACGGTAGCGTTGGCGACGCCGGGCACGCCGTTCAGCGCCCGTTCAACCGTGGTTACGCAGGAGGCACAGGTCATCCCTTGCACCGGTAACACTATCTTGTTAGTAGCCATCGTCTCCACCTCCGAATCTCAATTGTCGCTGCCCTTCGATCTGCGTCTATGCCCTCTTCCCAAACCGCCGGGAGAGGAAGCTGTAGACAGGCACGTACAGGACAGCGATATAGAGGCCGTAGAGAAAACTCTCCACCAGCCCCAGAAGAAAACTCCCCATTCTTAGCCATTCAAAGCGAGGCAGAAGGGGCTCCCAAGCCTTATACATTCGCAAGCCCTCTGGAGCCACTAAGCCGAACGCCACACACAGGGTATAATTGATGGCCAAGATCAGCCCCAAAGTTGGAGCCAGGGGGAGGAACTCAATCTTTCCCATCGCCTTTCACCTCCCTTATCCGATCCTACCTCTCTCAATCTGTTCAGAGACTTTACTCCGCTGGCGGATAGCCAATCTCCTTGAGGATCTCAATCGCCTTCTCCAGGGTCCTCTCCCCGTCATAGACCACGGTCACCCCCTGGCTTTCCACGTCTCCTTCCACACCGGAGACCCCGGGGAGGGCTCCGACCTCGCGCTTAATCGTCCTTATACAGTGCTCGCAAGAGATATTCCGAACCTTAAGAGTTTTGCTCGCCATCTTACCCCCTATAATTTGCTTTGCGTCTCGAAGACATCTAGCAGTTCGGTAATCACCCGTTCTCTTTCTCCCGCACCCTCTCCACGGATGCCGGTGGTTACACAGCAGTGGAGGTGGTTTTCCAAGATGATGGCGTTTACCTTATCGATCGCCGCTTGTACAGCCATAGTCTGCTTGAGGATATCAGTGCAGTAAACGTCCTCCTCCACCATACGCTGCACCCCCCGCACATGCCCTTCGATGCTCTTCAAGCGAGCCACTACCTTCCTCCTCTTCCCCTCCTCCATCTCTTCCTCCTTCCCCTCCCCTATGGGGGGGGTAGTTATATTATACCCCAACTCACTCCCTTTTGTCAAGCCCAGCGTTTTGGTTCACCTAACCGGAAAGAGGGGAAGCTAAAAGAGT
>JAUVHF010000113.1 GCA_030593425.1 Anaerolineales bacterium | reverse complement strand
TCTAGGGAGCCGCCGCCCCGAGCGACGATTATGAGATCCACATCTGTTTCTTGGCTGAGGGCCCTGATGGCATCCGCTATCTGGCGTGGGGCTTCGGGGCCTTGAACCAGGGCTGGAGCCAGAATCACCTCTACGAGAGGGTAGCGCCTCTCTAGGATGTGGAGGATGTCTCGCCAAGCGGCCGCTTGAGGGGAGGTGACCACGCCTATGGCGCGGGGAAAGGGAGGTATAGGCCGCTTCCGCTCGGGGGCGAAGAGCCCCTCCCTCTCCAGCCGTTCCTTGAGGCCTAGGAACTGGAGGTAGAGAGTGCCCACGCCAGCCGGTTGGACGAGATCGACATAGAACTGGTAGGCTCCTTGTATCTCGTAGACCGAGACCCGACCGTGGAGGATGAAAGCCTGGCCATCAGCGGGAAGGTGGGTCTGCTCCTCCGCAACATATCGCCAGAGGACACATCGGATGCTGGCCTCTTCATCCTTGAGGGTGAAATAGATGTGCCCCGCTGTGGAACGGGAGAAGTTGGAAACCTCGCCTTGGATCCAGAGGTCTCGAAGGAGAAGATCCGACTCCAATAGATCCCTTATGTACCCAGTCACCTCAGAGACGGTGAGAACCGCGGGCTCCAGTTCCCTGTCGGAATCCATACTTACCCGATTATATAGTACTGTCTACTCCCAGTCAAAGGTGGGGAACTCCACCGCCTATGGTTGCCGACAGGGGATGAACGTGATATGATGGTTTTGTTCAAAAGGGTGGCTTAGCCGCAATGTGATGGGACCCTTACCATCAAAACTAAGGAGGTGGAGTTATGAGTGTGGTGAAGGTGATAGAGTTGATCGGCGCTTCTCCTAACAGTTGGGAGGAGGCGACGCGGAACGCGGTAGCCAAGGCGGCGAAGACGGTGAGAAATATAGTGGGTGTGGAGTTAGTGGGCCAGACAGCGGCTGTCGAGGATGGCCGTATCACCCAGTATAGGGCGGATGTCAAGATCGCCTTCGTCGTCGAGGAAGTGACAGAGGGGTAGACTAAGGGAGTGGAACGCTCTGATGCCAGGGCTTGATCGATTCCCAGCCTTTGAAGGGGCACGCTCTACCCCGAACTCGATTAAAGCCTCTTTATGATGCGAAACCGAGCGCTGAAGAGCGCTACCCGATGGTGGGCAGATCCGTTGCCTCGCCCAGCAGAATTGACTATCTTGGTCTTCATCTTGGTCGTCGCCGCTTTCTTCAGGCTCTACAATCTGGATGTCGCCATACCGGTGCTCTTCTACGATGAGGGTGGTCAGGGGCTTGATGCGTTGGATATCTTGGCTGGCCACCCTTCTCTTTTCTTCTCTCGCTCTTTTGGTAAAGAACCCCTTTTCATCTACCTGGTCACCCCCTTTGTAGCCCTACTAGGTCGGGGCATTTTGGCGATTCGTCTTCCGGCTGCTCTTTTGGGCACCTTCACCGTGCTGACCACATACCTTCTAGTGAAGGAACTGTTTCGCTCCCTTGGAGAGCGGCGTTCCCAGCAGATGGCGCTCTTGACCGCTCTCTTCTTGGCCATCTCTTACTGGCATATCACCCTCAGTCGCATCGGCTTTCGGGCCAACGCCTTGCCTCCGCTGGAGGCCTTGTCTTTCCTCTTCCTTTGGCGTGGGTTGCGCACCCAACGGCCTTGGTGCTATGCCCTCAGCGGCCTCTTCCTTGGCCTCACTCTCTATACCTACGTGGCGGGCCGCTTCGTGCCCTTCTTCCTCCTTCTCTTTCTCCTCTTGATTAGATGGCGTGGTAGAGGACTCACCACCTCGTGGCGTCCCGGGGCCCTTTTGTTCCTCACCGCGCTTTTGGTGTTCGCTCCCCTAGGCTTCTACTTCCTCATCCACCCTGCCGACTTCTTCCGACGGGCGAGTCTTGTCTGGATACACATAGACGTCAGGGGAATAGAACGGTTGTCACTTGTGCTTAGGAGCGTCATCTATAACCTTGGCCTTTTCGGCTTCGTAGGTGACAACAACTGGCTTTACAACATAAAAGGACGGCCCTTGCTCAGCCCTCCCCTGACCCTCCTCTTCTGGTTAGGTGTTCTCCTGAGCGTCAAGCGATGGCGTCAGCCGCGTTATCTCTTCCTCCTACTTTGGCTGCCCATTATGGTCCTGCCCAGCATCATCGCCTTGGACCCCATCCCCCATAGTACGCGCTCCTGTGGCACCATCCCTCTAATCTATATCTTCCCCTCCCTGGTCGTCGTAGGGGCTCTAGACCCCGATCTCCGACGCCGCTGGCCGGGGTTTTGGCGCTCCGCGGTTCGCATCCTGCAGCCGGCCTTCGCCCTACTGGTCACCGCCTTGTTGTTTTATACTTCCTACTCCGCCTATGGTGACTACTTTGTCATTTGGGCCCGGCGCGATGAAGTCTACTGGGCCTTCGATGGGCAGATCACGGAACTGGCTCGCCGAATCAATGAAGACGATGACCTCGAGTCGGTCTACCTCTTTCCCGTCAATTACGGATTCAAAACCCTCTACGGGGCTCATTACCGTGACTACACCTTAGATTACCTATATCGAGGAAAGGTGCCTTATCATTACCTTATCGTCGACGAGGAGAGCCTACTCCCTAATTTGACAGCTATCTGCCGAGGTAAGAGCAAGGTACGCTTCATCATCTGGACCCACGGCAGCCACATCGATGCCGATCCCAGGGATCTGCTACCCTTCGTCTTTGAGACGCACGGACAAAAGGTGGGAGAGGAGGTTTTCCGTGGCTACAAGGTCCTCACCTATCGACTTCCCTCTGAAGAGGTAACGTTCACCTTACCCCGGGAGCCCATCCGCACAGAAGCCAACTTTGGTGATAAATTGATGCTACAAGGCTATGCCCACGGACCGACCTTTTATGAGGGCCGCACCGCCCAGGCCGGTACGCCCAGTGGGGAAGAGACGTGGCTACTGTTGCGTTGGCAGGTAGAGGAGCCGATGAGGGAAAACTACAACGTCTCTATCACCCTCAGGGACCAAAAAGGACACCTGGCAGGGCAAACGGACAGGCCCTTGATGAGCAATGAACATCGGTACACCTCCCAGTGGCAAGTCGGACAGATGGTCACCACCTATCATCTCTTGCCCAGCCTGCCGGCCACGCCGCCAGGAGAGTATCATATCGAAATAGGGGTGTACGAGCCTCAAACGATGGAGGGGCTGGCTGTTCTGGGTGAGGATCTAGCGCCCCATGGCTGGACCCTCGCTCTCGAGCCTCTGGAGATAACTAAGCCCTTGCAACCGCCAACGGTAGAGCCCTCAGTCGAGGTGGCCGATGTAGCAGCCGATCTAGCCCAGGGCATAAGGCTCCTGGGCTACGATCTGGACCGAGAGAGGCTTTCGCCAGGGGAGACCCTGCATTTAACTCTCTACTGGGAAACCTTGGGCCAGGTGGAGGAGGAGTACACCGTTCTCCTGCAACTGAGGGATGGGCAAGGTTTCATCTGGGCGGAGCAGGAGGAGCAACCAACCTCTGGGAGCTGGCCCACCAGTCGATGGGAAGTCGGTGACCTCTGGCGCGACTGGCAGGACCTGGCAGTAGCGGCCGATGTGCCATCCGGAGAATATCACCTCATCATCGCCCTACAGAAAAGGAGGGAGATCGAGGGGGAGATCGACCTGGGAATGGTCAAGGTAGAGGGACGCCCCCGTCAATTCACCCCGCCTCCCATCGACTATCCATTAGTCGCTTGGTTGGGTGAGAGCGTCAAGTTCCTCGGATACCAGTTGAGCGCCGAGACGGTGAAGTCTGGCCAGACTTTACATCTGACTCTATACTGGCAAGCCTTGGCGGAAATGAACACCTCTTATACCGTCTTCACCCATTTTCTGGATAAGGATAACTATATTTGGGGCCAAAAGGATAGCCTCCCTGGAGACGGCACCCTGCCTACTACAGGGTGGCTCAGAGGCGAAGTCATCGCCGACGAGTACGATATCTTTGTTAAACCCGAGACCCCAACTGGAGAATACATGCTGGAGATCGGCATGTATGAGGCGACGACGGGACAGCGTCTCCCGGTCTTTGACGAAAGGGGGGATGCTCTAGGGGAGAGGATAATCTTGGGCCCCATCAGGGTGGGCCAATAGATCTACGAGGAGCCATCAGAGGTATAGATAGCTGCTAGTAGGGGATAACCCTTACCGAGGTAAGGGTTATTTTCTCTCCTAAAATCGCTCCCTTCTCGTCCCTGATGGGAAGCCATTCCCAGGTGCCGAAGAGGTGGATGCCCAGTTCTAGGCGATATCGGCCGGGGGGCGTTTCGGGGGGAAGATATAGCCTGTGCTGGAAAGAAAAGATATCTCCTTCTTTCCAGAGGTCGGTGGCGTATCGGCCTGCCGAAAGGGAGCCATCTTTGGTGAGAAGCGGTTGATCAGCCTCGTCGAAGATCTGGATAAGAAGCCAGTAATCGCTGTCGATATCTTCTAAGCCTTGCCAATAAAGGGAAAGGCTCAAGATCTCTTCTGGCGCTGGCTCTCTAGTCTCCAACTCGTAACCCAGGAGCCTGATCTGCTCTCCAAAATCGAGATCCGTTTGGTGCTCTATCCTTTCCACTTCCGAAGGGGTGAGGGTATAGGGCGGCGTGTAGAGAGGAGCGATGTATCGGAGGGGGGCGATAACTGCTAGAAGAAGCATTCCGACGCCTACCCCGTAGGCTAAGGTCAAGCCACGCTCTCGAGAGACCCACTGCCTCCCTCCTAGGAAGAGGAAGATAAGGATGGGCGATACGGCAGGGTAGAGGAGCCTGGCCTGGTCGGCCCCGTCGACCACTGTGGCCCAGCGAAGGAAGGCGGCAAAAACTAGGATGGTCTGTAAAGCCAAGAGAGATAGGAGAGCAGGGGCCGGTGGTTCGAGTCTCTTTCTCCTGAGAACCAGAAGCCCCACTCCCCCTAGAGAGATGAGGACCCCTAAGGCGAGGACGGCGTGAACCAAGATGTCCAGTTCGATCCCTATCCAGGATAGCCAGAAGGAGCGATAGAGGTCGCTGAAGAAATCGAGCCATTCTGGTCCGCTCAGAGGGCCCAGCCACGGGGCGTTGAGGCGTATCACCTGGGCCCAACCCAAAGGATCACCGTATAGGGTTTGATTTCGCAGGAACCAGGGCCCACTGATCAAGAGGAAGGGGATAAACACCGCCCCGGACCTCTTTGCTCCTTGCCTTAAGCCCAAACGGCGCGCCGAGAGGAGGATGACCACCAGCGCCGTGGGTATGAAAGCCAGGAGGCTAATCTTGGTGAGCACCCCCAGCCCCAAGAGGAGCCCTAGAAGGAGGGAAGATTGGAGGCTTCCCTTCCCTTTGATCAGCCTAACCATCAAGATGAGGATCAACGAGGAGAGCATAGTGGCCAAGTTGTCGTTGTTAGCCACACCGCTGATGAAGAGGAATTGGGGGATGAAGGCGTTGAGGGCCGCGCTCCCCA
>JAUVHF010000200.1 GCA_030593425.1 Anaerolineales bacterium | reverse complement strand
ACGAGGAGCGGATGGCATTCCAGCAACATCCCTCAATCGGGGAGTCTCTGGTGGGGTATTTCCCCGCTTTCGGCGGCGGTCGCGAGATTGTGCGTCATCATCATGAGCATTTTGACGGTAGGGGCTACCCCAACGGCAAGAGGGGCGAAGAGATACCTCTAGGGGCCAGGATCCTGGCCGTGGCCGATGCTTACGACGCGATGACTTCGGATCGCCCTTACAGGAGGGCTATGTCGAAGGAGACAGCCATAGCCCGCTTGAAGGCAGCCAGCGAGACCCAGTTCGACCCTCAGGTGGTGGAGGCTTTCCTCACCGCCTTGGCGAAGAAGGAAGAAGAGAGAGAATATATGCCTCACAGGGCCCAGCCTCGATTCGAAGAGGCTTCCTCTGAAGCGGGCGAAAGGTGAGTTTTTTCGTCATCGTTTCTCTGATAGTCGCCCTCCTCAGAGGGGGGAGTATCCTACGGCTCGGCCAACTCCATATCCGCCACGCTTATCTCATCCTCCTAGGACTCGCTTTGCAGTTGTTCATATTCTCCCCTCTTGGGACTGGCTGGGAGCCTTGGATTGGCTACCTCTACCTGGCCTCCTTGGCTCTCCTTCTTATTGCTGTGGCCCTTAATCGGGATCTTCCGGGGATCAGGCTCCTCGGTTTAGGGCTCTTCTTAAACCTCCTGGTGATAGCGGCCAACGGTGGCCTTATGCCCATCTCCGTCGAGGCTGCGCGCCAGGCGGGGCTCCTCGACCTTATAGCCGCTCTTCAGGCTATGGGCCGCCATAGGCATGTGGCTCTTATGGGTGAGGGGACCAAACTTTGGTTTCTGGGGGATACCATCGTCTTGGGGTATCCCCTGCCTTCGGCCCAGGTCTTCAGCCCCGGCGACATCCTGGTGGCTCTGGGCGCTTTCATCTTCCTGCAATGGGCCATGCTGGGCCCCAACTGGCTGCCCCACTGCCTCCAGGAGGGGAAGCCGCTCGCCTATCTTCTCTCCTTAGGCCAGATCTCCTGGCTCAAGGGGGCTGCCATATTCGGCCTAGGGTTGCTCTTGGGCTGGCTAATCATAGGGTGGGTTCTATGGCCGGTGGAGTACTACGACACCGATCCTCCTGACCTTCAGCGGAGTCACCAGGAGGCCTATATCTCGTTGGTGGCCGACTCCTTTGGCCTTAATGGAGATGTAGGACTGGCCAGGGAGCGGCTGCAAGATTTTAACGATGAGGAGATGCGGGATATTATCTTAACTCTCTTGGAGAGGCAGGGAGAGGATCTTGCCACCAGCCAGAGGCTCCGCGATCTGGCCCAGGCTCTCGCCTTCTCTCTAGCCCCTAGTGGGGAGTAGTTTCTCCATTTGGGCGAAGCTGACCAGAAGCCTCTTGGGCTTCATCCCTACGAAGGCCACCACCACTTCCTCATCGTCCCCTACCAACTTACTGGAGACCACTACCCCCTCTCCGAATTGAGGGTGGCGGACCTTGTCGCCAGGATTGAACTGGCGCACTTCCAGGGCCGCGGGACCCCTCAGGAGCCGAGTTGCGCGCTCATATCCTTCGGATCCTGCCCGTCCCCTGGCCCAAGTCGTACCAGGACGGGCTGGTACTCGCCGGGCCAGGGAAGGATACTTAGGATCCTGAACGGATTCGGTGCTTCCTCTCACCAACTGAGGGGGGATGTCGAGGAGGAAGCGGGAAGGGGTATTCACTTGGGAGAGGCCTCGCAAGGTGCGGCGGAAGGTGTGGATGAGATACAGCCGTTCCTTGGCCCGGGTGATCCCCACGTAACAGAGGCGACGTTCTTCCTCCATCGCTTCCCGATCATCGAAGGAGCGGCTGTGAGGGAGGACCCCCTCCTCCAAGCCCACGATGAAGACCACCGGGAACTCCAGCCCTTTGGCCATGTGGAGGGTGAGGAAAGTGGGGGCGTTAGCCCGCTCATCATAGTTATCTACATCGGAGACCAGAGCCACCTCTTCTAAGAAGGTCGTCAACCCCACCTGGGCAGCGAGATCGGCGTACTCGCTGGCTACGCTCCGCAACTCCATCACGTTATTCCATCGCTCCTCGCCTTGCTCTGTGCCATCCCTTATATACTCGGCGTATCCCGTCCTCTCTAAAACGAGATCGAAAAGTTCAAGGAGATCCAACCTTTGGCCACCATCGATTAGTTCCTCCAAGAGATTGGCGAACTCGGAGAGGATGCGCTTGCCGCGAGGATGAAAGGGAGTCTCCTCTGGTTCCTGAACGGACAGTCGACCCAGGGCGGTGTATATGGGGACCCCTAACCGGTTAGACCACCCCATAAGTTGCTCCAGACTCTTTTTCCCTATGGCCCTGCGGGGCACGTTGATGATCCGTAACAGGCTAAGGGCGTCATGAGGGTTGTGGACGAGGCGCAGGTAAGCGATGATATCCTTCACCTCCCGCCGCTCGTAGAACCTGGTGGCCCCCACCAGACGGTAGGGCACGCCAGCCCGCACGAAGGCGTCCTCTAAGGCCCGAGATTGGGCGTTGGTACGATACATAACCGCGCAGTCGCCGAGATCGCATACCCCGCGTGCTTCGAGGCGTTGTGTCTCGCCCAGGACGTATTGAGCCTCCTCTTCCTCATCGTAGGCCTCAATGATGGTGAGGGGGAAGCCACCCTCTTTCTCCGTCCAGAGCCTCTTCTCCACCCGCGCTTCATTCTTGGAGATGACCGCGTGGGCCGCGTCCAAGATGTTCTGGGTGGAACGGTAGTTCTGCTCCAAGAGGATGATCTTCGCCTCTGGGAAGTCCTTCCGAAAACGGCGGACGTTGCGGAAATCGGCCCCCCGCCAGGTGTAAATGCTCTGGTCCTCATCCCCTACTACGAAGAGGTTCCGGTGCTCCAGGGTCAATAGTTTCACCAGTTCATATTGAACCATATTCGTATCCTGGAATTCGTCCACCAGGAGATGCTGGTAGCGCCTTCGGTACTTATCCAGAACATCCACCTCGTTTCGAAAAAGATCCACGGCCCTGGTGAGAAGGTCATCGAAGTCTAGAGCGTTGTTTGTGGCCAAGAGTTCCTGATAACGGTGGTAGACTCTCCCCGCTATCTCATGCCAGTAGGTGGGGGAGGGGAAAGCGGAGGGGGGGATCAGTTCGCACTTGGCGTGGGAGATGGCGGCCAGGAATGCTCTGGGGCGA
>JAUVHF010000071.1 GCA_030593425.1 Anaerolineales bacterium | reverse complement strand
TGGTTCTGGATACCAACACTTCGCGCCGGCCTGTAATCCGCGATGCCATGCGGATCGATGTGGCCGCGGCTTGGAAGCCGTCATACGTTGGGACATTGACGACATCCATATTCAGAAGCTCGCCCATCATACTGGTGTACTCAAAAAGCGCCTGAAACCTGCCGTGATCATCATAAGGTTCGCCTGCGTAGGCGGTCAAGAACTCGCCTCGCTGGTTCACCTCATCGCATACGGCTGGAACATGATGTTGCCAGCACCCCGCTCCCAAAAAGCCAAGGTACTCTCGAGAGGTCTTGTTTTTTGCCAGAATGCCTTCTACGTGCCTCCTCAAAGCATATTCGGACAAGAAGGGTTGGGGCAAATTCAGCTTTTCCTTGAGCCTGAGTTTCTCCGGGATATCCTCGAAGAGATCATCCACGCTCTCTGCTCCGACCTCTTTGAGCATCTGCTCCTTTACTGCGGGCACAGAATTGGGGATATAGGGATAGACAGTTGATTGTTCCTCGTTCATGCTTTGTTCCTCCATTGGTCTTTCAATGTCTCTGCTAGTTTCAGCATCATTATCTGAAACGGCAAGACCCCACTCTCGGCGGTTTACACGAGGTGAGCGCTTGCGAACACCATCTTTGCCAGATGCGCCCGATGCGCCCTGGTCATAGCCTCGGCGGAAACTACCTGTGCAAAGCTTTTCTTTGGCTTCTATCATATCACAAACTCACATTTCTGTGCCAGGTGTCGCCCTCGTCTCGCCAGCCTTAACGTGGCACGTGGCTGACAGTCGGAACTGCTTCCCTTGCCGACCGGACGACCTGAACCGCTCAAAACACCCCTACCTACAGCCGCGGCGTGGCCTACGTCGGCCACTTTGCTATGTGACCTTTTGTGGCCTGTGGTTACGCCGCGGCGGGAGGACATCGTCAGCACGAGAGAAGCCGACTTTGCGGTTGTGTCCGTCCTATGCTGGTGATGCTGACCACCTACGCACGGTAGGCGCACCCGTTGTCGGATCCGTGGCGGGATGTGGTCGAGCGTTCGGCAGGCGCAGATCTCGACATATTTGTGGCCGTCTTCGCTGAACTGGCGAGAAATGCGGCAGGGGGCTCTCAGAGGAGCCACGCAAACTCCCGGAATAAGTATGTGGAGGGATCCAAATGTTAGGCCTTAGTTCGATCCTGGCCCAGGGAGCCAACCTGCAACGACGTGGCTCCTGCCCGCTTAACCCAAACTAGACGCTGATATCGCTTGGAGAGCCTTTCCTTCAAAGCTTGCGCCTCTGAGCGTACACGCGAGCTCTGCTGGGCTGCCCACTCCACGCGGCCAGCGAATGATCAATTAGGACAACGCTTAGGGCAGAGTCAGGGGGCTTGAGAAATCCCCCTATTGAGCACGATCGTGGCATATTATACTATCTGTATGGATGCGCCAACGGCTATCTTCTGAAGGGTCCTGCCTTCCTCTCTCGACCGGGGGATCGATCTTGGTGTCATGGCAGGGGTGTCCGAATGCGATTAACCTCTTGGCAAAATCAAGGTACCTAGTAGAGCGCCAGCCGCTGAGAGATTCTCAGCCCAAGAATTACACTGTACCCAGAGGAGCCACATCGCCGCCATGGGTAAGGACGCCAACCTTTGCCCCTGCACCATGCCTAGCAAGTGCCGCCTTCAGCGCCTCTTCCAGATCGGGAGCATATTGAAAGCCTAGCCCCCGCATCTCTTCCTCTTTCAGGCCGTCGCTAACGACGACCACTTTCACCCTGTCTCGGACGGCTCCTATAGCCATGTGAGTGGCCGCTCCAATCAAGTCCGCGGGGTCCATCTGCTTCATCTTCCGTTGGACTTCGGCAGGAGAAGCGTCGCCTAGCTCCAAGACGATGGGATGCTGAGTTGCAACCCCCTCCGGACAAGGGGTGACCAGGATCAGCGTGCCACCCTCCCTCGTCATCAACGCCCCATGGATCAAGGCCTTCGCCGCCTGCCACAGATCGAGATCTGCCGGATAGGAACTGGCAATCACTATGTCGGGATACTCCCTGATCTCGACGGTGTAAATCGGTTCCGCTTCCCTGACCCCTGCCCTGAAGGCCTCAACAACGTGGCCAGCAACGACTTTCACGATACGGCTCTGAGAGTTAAGGACCGTGTTGACGATCATGGTCAATCCCGAACGCTGGGCAACCTCATCGATCTCCTTCCTGATAGGGTTGTCGAGGGTGGCTAGGATCTGGGGAACCACACTCGCTGCGGCCAGATGCGTCGCTGCTGTCGTCTCCGAGCCGCATACCCCGGGTTGAACCATCTTTCCCCCGCCTGCCCATCCAGCGTAGATATGGGGTATGATATTGCCCACGGCTATGCTGATGTCGCTCTCGTAGTATCGCCTGCTCACAGAGATAGGGATGCCGGAGGCGGTCTCCCCCACGGTGACTAACTGGCTAGGATCGTCGAAGGCGTGATTGATAACCTCCACCCGGTCCATCACCTCCGCCCCAAACCTTAGAAGGCACTCCTCTTCGGTCATGTAGCGATGGGTCCCCAGAGCGATGAGGATCGTGATCTCCTCGTCAGCCACGCCTGCCCTATTGAGTTCGTTCAGCAAGAGAGGGAGCACCCTCTTTTGTGGCGTAGCCCTAGTCTCATCATCCACCAGGATTACTGTTCCCCTGCCCTTTTGAGCAACCAACTCAGCTAGCGTCGGCGAGCCGATGGGGTTTCGGATGGCGTGCAATATCTCGGCCTCCTCATCAGGTACCCCGGCCACCTCCTTAGGTGAGATGATCCAACTCAGCTGGCTCTCTGGCAAATCGAAACTCTTATTACTCTCCCCGTAGGGGATATCGATGTGCAAGGCCGCCCCTCCTCTCTCCCCCATCAAATCTTTCCCTCTGCACTCCCGCGATATAGTCTATTCCTGATGCCGCGGCTTTGCAATTTGATAGCCTCTCTAGTGTAGAAGAGCCGGGTGTCACCGAGCGCGCCACAGGAAAAGGATCGTCTTACTACGCCGTCAATCTTCTCTTTGGGAAGATCACAGAGAGCGTGGTCGTTCACACCCACGCTAGAGATTGAAACCAGCACGTTGGTACCGTTTCACAGCCCTGAGGAAACGATCGAGCCTCACACGGCCTCGGTTCAGAGCATGAACAGATGGCTCGTTTATCTATTCATCTCAAGGAATCCTCCCGTGGCAGTAGTCCGCGTAGCCCCCATCTACTCCTATAACTACTTGGGAAGGTGGAAGGATCTTCGCGCTCTCAAAGTGCCTCTTCGTTGACAGGGGTAAGCGATGGTAGTATGATGGGATTGTAACGCGCGTTAGCAATTCGCCTCGGTATGTCATATCTAGGCAACCCTGCTCCGCTCAAGGCCGGGCATACCCTCGAGATTTTCCAAAGAGCCTGGGTCTTCCCGATTGCAGGATGCACGTATAGGCCTCTAGGTCCGCTGAAGGGAAGAATGAGATGGGGCGCCGAGGAAAGCGACCCCCGAGGTTGTCATCCTGCTGCCGCAAAGAGGTTGTCTCACCAGCGTACGCCGAATTTCTTTCTACTTCTCTGCAGAGGAAGATGACTGGTCAATGATGGGTCGCCAGAAAGACAGGAAGGAGCAAGATGTTACATAGGGTGAACGTAGAGCCGAAAGCGCTAGATGAGTACCAGACGATCGTGGGGGATGAGGAGATTACAGCCATTGGGGCGTTGGCTGAGCCGTTGAGAGGAGCGCGGGTGTTGCATGTGAACGCCACCGCTTTCGGCGGCGGTGTGGCGGAGATCCTTCAGACTTTGGTGCCTCTGATGTGCCACGTGGGACTGGATGCCCAATGGCAGGTCATCGCCGGGGAAGAAGAGTTCTTCAAGGTCACCAAGGCGTTCCACAACGGCCTCCAGGGGATGGACCTCCCCTTGACCGAGGAGATGAAGGAGATTTGGCGAAGGTATAATCGGAAAAATGGTGAAGCCTTTGAGGGGGAATACGATTTCGCAGTGGTGCATGATCCCCAACCGGCGGGGTTGTGTTATTACCCTGGCCCGAGAAGGGTCAACCGCTGGATCTGGCGCTCCCATATCGATACCTCCCACCCCAACCCAGCCTTTTGGGAGTTCATCACCCCCTTCCTGCAACCTTATGACGCCGCCATCTTCACTAGGGAGCAATATGTGGGGGCAGGGCTCAAACTACGCCGCATAGCGATCATGCGCCCCTCCATCGACCCTCTATCCCCCAAGAACGGCCCCCTACCCCTAGGGCACGCCAAGAAGATCCTGGCCGGCCTGGGCATCGATCCCCACCGTCCCCTCATAAGCCAAATCTCCCGCTACGACCCTTGGAAAGACCCCTTGGGGGTGATAGAGGTATACCGCTTGGTGAAGAAGAAAGTGCCCAAGGTACAATTGGTCCTGATGGCTTCCATGGCCAAAGACGATCCAGAGGGGTGGGAATACCTGAGGCGAACCAAGCAGTACGCCGGCGACGACCCCGATATCTTCCTCCTCCACTTCGAGCGGAACAACGATCTGGAGGTGAACGCCTTACAGTGCCTCTCCGATGTGGTGATTCAAAAGTCCGTCCGAGAGGGCTTCGGGCTGGTCGTCACAGAAGCGATGTGGAAGGGTCAAGCGGTGGTAGGAGGCAACGTGGGGGGCATCCCTGAACAGATCATCGATGGGGAAACCGGCCTCTTAGTGAACGACGTCGAGGAGTGTGCCGATAGCGTCCTCTACCTCCTCCAAAACCCCAGGCGAGCCAAGGAGATGGGGACTAAGGCCCGGGACCGGGTGCGGCAGAATTTCCTCATCACCCGCCACCTGAAGGACTATCTAGGGCTCTTCTTGAGTTTGCGATGAGAGACTGAGTGGTTTCATAAAGAAGAGGTGTCACTCTGAACGCCAGACAGCCCATGACGGAAGACGTGATTACCGCCGCTCCAGAGATGAGCGTGGAAGAGGCTAGTCAACTTCTCGTCAAACAGGGGATCAGCGGCATGCCGGTGGTGGATAGGGAAGGGCAAGCGGTGGGGATCTTCTCTGAGACGGGTATCATCGGACTTCATCGCCTACCGAGATCATCAGGGGGACGCTTATCCTAGAGGGGTAAGATCTGGGCCACAGGTGTTGTGCCTGGTATGATGAGAATCATGTTGCGTACGAAGATTGTGTGCACTATCGGCCCTGCCTCAGAGGATGAGGAGACTTTGCGGGGTATGATCCACGCGGGGATGGATGTGGCCCGCCTAAACTTCTCCCATGGCGACCACCGGGGCCACGCTCTGCGCATCGCTACCGTCCGCCGTCTGGCTCAGGAGATGAACCGGGCCATCGCCATCATCCAAGATCTGCAAGGGCCAAAGATCCGCTTGGGGGAGATCACCGCTGGCAGCGTGGAACTGGTCCCTGATAGCGAGTTGATTCTAACCCTTGAGCCCGTTCCCGGAAGTCCCAGGGAACTACACCTCCCCTGTCCAGAACTGATGGCCCATGCTGCCCCAGGCGACCGCATCTTCCTTTCCGATGGAGAGATCGAACTGCAACTATTAGAAGCCCAGAAAGATCGCCTCCTCACTCGAGTGGTCGCCGGGGGGAAACTCAGATCGCGACAGGGGGTGAACGTCCCTGGTGTAGAGTTGGATTCTCCCTCCTTGACGGTCAAAGATGAGAAGGACCTGGCCTTCGGCATCGAGCAAGGAGTGGACTATGTGGCCCTCTCCTTTGTGAGGAAGGCCGAGGACATCCAGACTCTGCGTCAGCGCATCAAGGAAAAAGGCGCCGATATCCCCATCATCGCTAAGATCGAGAAGGCCGAGGCGGTGGAGGCCTTCGACCAAATCTTGGAAGTCAGCGATGGCATCATGGTAGCCCGCGGTGACCTGGGCGTAGAGACTCCAGCGGCCGGGGTACCCATTTTACAGAAGGAGATCATCCGTAAATCGAATCTATCCGCCGTCCCTGTGATCACCGCCACCCAGATGCTGGAGTCGATGATGGAGCACCCGCGTCCAACCCGCGCCGAGGCTTCGGATGTAGCCAACGCCATCTTCGACGGCACCGACGCGGTGATGCTCTCCGGCGAGACGGCGGTGGGCGCCTATCCCGTCAAATCAGTGGAGACGATGGCCACCATCGCTGAAACGGCGGACCGCAACGCTTCCTACACCATCCTGGGCGATCTCGAAGCGAAGCCCTGTCTCAGCGTCACTGACGCCGTCAGTCAGGCCTCCTGTGAGATGGCTCGGGATTTGAATGCCAAGGCTATCATCACCACTACCGCCTCTGGCTACACGGCGCGCATGGTGGCCCGCTATCGCCCTCAGACGCCCATTATCGCTGTCACCTCCCGAGAGGAGGTCCGCCAACGCCTAGCCCTCGTCTGGGGGGTGGAAACAGTGGTGGTTCGCCAACCCACCGGCACGGACGAGGTTATCGAGTTGTCGGTCGATGCTATCCAGGAGCGGGGGTTGGCTTCGCCCGGCGACATCCTCATCATCACCGCGGGCATCCCCCATGGTGGACCCGGTCGTACCAATATGATCAAGGTGCATGTGGTATAATCTCTAACGCTAGCCAGGGGTGGGGTTTCCGCAGACCGATGTCAGCGAGACAAGAGAGAAGTAAGCCGAGGGCGAAGGGGAGGAGATCGGCAACCAGATCAGGAGAGAGATAGCCGACTGGGCTGGAGCCAAGGAGATCCACGACTAGAACGTCATCGCCGGTGAGGGTGTTGAGCGGAGTTGGGCGATGATGGGGGCGTGGTAGACGCCGCCACGGTGGCCGTGTTGCCAGCCACTTGAAACTATAGAAGGAGGGTCTGTCATGACAGTGAAAGTGGGCATTAACGGGTTCGGCCGCGTCGGGCGACAGGTTTTGAAGGCCATTCTGGAAGAGTATCCCGGAACCCTGGAAGTGGTGGCCATCAACGACCTGTTCGATGTCAACACCAACGCGCACCTCTTCAGATACGACTCCAACTATGGCCACTTCCCGGGCACGGTGGAGGTCGAGGGCGAAGTTTTGGTGGTCAACGGCCACCAGGTCAAGAGTTTCGCCCAGCGCGACCCCAGCCAACTCCCTTGGGGAGATCTGGGCGTGGAGATCGTTGTGGAGTCAACCGGCGTCTTCCGCAGCGGCCCTCAGGCAGCCATGCACCTCCAGGCCGGGGCCAAGAAGGTGATCATCACCGCCCCAGCCAAGGAGGAGGATATCACCATCGTTCTAGGGGTCAACGAGGGGATGTACGACCCGGCGAAGCACCATATCATCTCCAACGCCTCCTGTACAACTAACTGCCTAGCGCCCGTGGCGAAGATCGTGAATGATCAGTTCGGCATCGTCAAAGGCCTGATGACCACCATCCACGCCTACACCAGCGGTCAGCGCCTCTTGGATATGGGGCATAGGGACCTGCGGCGTGCGCGAGCGGCGGCGATTAATATCGTCCCTACCACCACTGGAGCAGCCCGCGCGATAGGGGTGGTTATTCCAGAGTTGGCGGGGAAATTGGACGCTTTCGCGATACGAGTTCCCATTTCAACGGTCTCCCTCATTGACCTCACCGTAGAGATAGAGCGCGAGACAACGACTGAAGAGTTGCTGGAAGCCTTTAAGGCGGCGGCTGAGGGGCCGATGAAGGGCATTCTGGGCTACAGCGAGGAACCCCTGGTCTCGGTGGACTATAAAGGCGACCCTCGCTCTGGCATCATCGACGCCCAGTTCACCAAGACCCTGGGCGGCAACATGGTCAAAGTCGTCGCCTGGTATGACAACGAGTGGGCCTACTCGGTGCGCGTGGCCGATCT